>CAYVAL010000001.1:0-28548 GCA_964449395.1 uncultured Gammaproteobacteria bacterium
TTTAGGATATTAGTCTCTTTTTCATCGTTTTATGAGGTATGCCTGTATCAGACTGATACGGGCCTACTTCTTGATAGCCAAGGCTTAAATAGAAACTTATTGCGTTCTCTCTGGCATTTAAAATCATACTTACCATACCCTTAGATAGAGCATAATTTTCAAGCTCTTTAACAATTTTAGTACCGACACCCTTTCTTTTAAAATTTTCATCAACTGCCATATATCTAATCTGAGCTTCATTTTCAGAATTGAAATGAACCCTTCCAGATGCAATGACATTTTTTTGTTCATCAATTCCCATCAAGTGAAAACTTTCATCTTCAATGGAATCAGCGAGTGAGTCTTTCGACATGCCTAGAGGTTTTCTAAGAATTTCCCATCTGAACAAAAGATAACTATCCCATTCTTCTTTATTTTCTGGAGATTTTATAGAGTAATTAGGCATATTTAGGTGTTAGATTTTACAATGGCTTACATGGGAAAGCAGGATAATATTTTTGAAGAGGGTAATTTAAGTGGTTTACCTTTCACTTTCAATCAAGAAGTAACAGAAGTATTTGAAGATATGATCGATAGGTCAGTTCCAGGTTATAAAACAAGTTTAAGTTTGATTGCTCATAATGCCAAAAAATATTATCAATCTAATACGAATTGCTACGATATAGGCTGTTCTCTAGGAGCTTCAAGTTTATCTATACTGAAAGGTGCGAAGGATGCGAACGTCACAGCAATTGATAATTCTGAAGCCATGATACAAGAGTGTGAGAGAAGGTTTAGCATTTTGAAAGAATCTCACCATCTTAAGTTTATATGTGAAGATATCATGGATAGTGATTTGAAAGACGCTTCTTTAATAGTAGTAAATTACGTAATTCAATTTTTGGATATGGAGCATAGAGATATCCTTTTAGAGAAAATTTATAAAGCTCTATTACCTGGAGGAATCTTAATTCTCTCAGAGAAAATTCATCATAAGAATATGTTTGAAACTAAAAGACTTTTCAAGACACATCATAAATTTAAATCTTCGAACGGGTATTCCGATCTTGAGATCTCAGGAAAGAGAGATGCCTTAGAGGGAGTCCTGAAGACTGAATGTGAGCAAGATCATATTCTTCGTGCCAAAAAGGCTGGGTTTAGTAATTCAGAGAAAATTCTATCTAACTTAAATTTTAGAACCTTTAAATTTTTAAAATAAGTATGTTTATTTCTGAAGAAGTAGAAATATTGTCTTGCCAATATACGTCTTTACCTTTTGGTAATAAGAAGGATAAAAGGATAGAAAATTGGTTAAAGGTTTTAAATGACCTGCCTGAGTTTAAAAAGGCTAAGATTAATTTGACTGATGAAGTGACTGTAGATTTTAGTTCTGATCAGAACAATGTAATTGAGGAGTTATTTTTGCAACTTACGCCTTGGAGAAAGGGGCCATTTCGGATCAATGATATTTTTATTGATAGTGAATGGAACTCAGCAAAAAAGTGGAAACGATTTCAAGAACTGAGTCTTGATTTGAAAGGTAAGTCAATTCTAGATGTAGGATCTGGCAACGGATATTACGCTTTTAGGATGCTAGGTATGGGTGCAAATCAGGAACTTTGTTTAGAGCCAAATTTAATGCATGTTTCCCAATTCACTGCTATGAATCATTTTATAGGTACTGAAAACATAAGAATGGTGCCAGAACGTCTCGAACATGCAGGATTGAAAGAAACTAAATTTGATTTAATTTTTAGCATGGGTCTTTTGTATCATCAAAGAAATCCAAAAGAGCATTTATTAGAATTAACAAAATTGCTAGGCAACGAAGGCCAACTCATTCTTGAAACAATTATTGCGCCGGAGGAATATGGATTAGCCTTGGTGCCTGAAGGTGGTCGGTATGCTTCAATGCCAAATGTCCATTATGTTCATACTCATCAAGGGTGTAGATCCATGTTTGAGGAACTCAATCTGAAGCTAATTGCAGAAACTAATTCAGTAGCCACTAATCATACAGAGCAAAGAAAAACAAAATGGATGCCATTTAAGTCATTTGAGTCAGCCCTAAAAGAAGATGATCAATCTACGACCATAGAAGGGTATCCGGCACCACAAAGGAAATTTTACATACTGGAACAATGCTTTTAAGAATCTGAATAATCTACCCTATTACCAATCCATCTTTCCACAAGTGTCTTGGCAAATGCTTTTTCATTTTTACTTAATTCCATAGCTTCTTTTTGAGCATCCAATAACAAATTTGAATCTCTTATCGGGTTTGCAATCTTTAGATCCATTAAGCCAGATTGCCTGAGACCATAAATATCACCGGCGCCTCTTAGTTCAAGATCTTTTTCTGCGATCTGGAAACCATCATTAGTAGCTTCCATGGTCTTAATTCTTTCCTCTGCCAACCCAGATAAAGGTTCTTTGTAGAGCAAAAGACAATGAGAATCGGTATTGGCCTTTCTTCCAACCCTTCCTCTTAATTGGTGCAATTGAGATAGGCCTAATCTCTCAGGATTCTCTATAATCATCAGGGTGGCCTCAGGCACATCAACACCAACTTCTATAACTGTTGTACAAACTAGGAGTTGAATATCTCCTTGTCTAAATTGTTCTATCACAGAATCTTTTTGTTCTTTTTTGAGTCTTCCATGTACAAGGCCAACTTTAAGTTTTGGAAGAGAATTTGATATTTCTTTATATAGCTCTTCAGCAGATTGAGCTTCTAATTCTTCAGAATCCTCTATTAACGTACAAACCCAATAAGCCCTTTTTCCTGTTAAACAAACTTCCTCAACTCTTTTGATGACCTTTTCTCTATATGAGTCTGGTCTAGATGATGTCTGGACAGGATTTCTTCCAGGAGGCAGTTCATCAATTATAGATGTTTCAAGAGACCCATAAACTGTCATGGCTAATGTTCTAGGGATTGGCGTTGCAGTCATGATTAATTGATGGGGGCTTTGATTAGTTTTTCCTCCTTTTTCTAACATAGAGAATCTTTGATGCACACCAAATCTATGCTGCTCATCAATAACTGTTAAGCCAAGATTATTGAATTCTATACCTGCCTGAAAAATTGCATGAGTACCAATTAAAATATCAATTTTACCTTCTGCAAGGTCTTCAATTATCAGTTTCTTTTCTTTTGTTTTTGTGGACCCAGTGAGTAACATGACCTTTACCCCTAATCTTGCAAACCAATCTGAAAATGAGGTGAAATGCTGTTCAGCAAGAATTTCAGTAGGACATAATAGTGCAGTTTGATAGTTATTAGATGCCGCATGAAGGGCAGACAGAGCTCCTACAAGTGTTTTTCCGGATCCAACATCTCCCTGAAGCAGTCTTCTCATGGGTAAGTTAGCTAGCAAGTCGTGCTTAATTTCCTTCCATACCGTATTTTGTGCATTCGTTAGATCAAAGGGAAGGGAACCAAGGAATGGGCTTTCATGCACTGAAGTATCTTTCATAGAAGGACCTGTCCTGCCTTCGAGTTCATTTTTTAATATACCTGCGCAAAGCATATGCGCCACGAGTTCCTCTTTGATTAAACTTTGTTGAGCTGGATGCTTTCCTTCAATCAACTCAGTTAAATTGGTGTCTACAGGAGGTTTATGAAGAAATTGTAAAGTTTGTAGAAGGTTGCCATATTCTGAATAGTTTTTATTCTCGGACTCTTCTTTAAGTAAATTATTCTTATCGCAGAATACTAAGGCACTTTCTATTATCTTTCTCAATTTATTTTGTTGGAGCCCAGAGGTTGTTGGGTATATTGGAGTGAGATTCTTTTCAACTTCCATCGTGTCTTGTTTCGTAAACACTTGATATTGAGGATGAATCATTTGTTTTCCATTTGGACCTGGGGTTATAGTTCCGTAGCATCTAATCATCTTGCCTGCTTCCAAGGCTTTGTGTTGCGCCATGGCAAAATTAAACATTCTCATTGTTAGTTTTCCTGTGCCGTCATAAATCTCAGAAAAAAGCATTCTTCTTCCTCTGAACACTACTGTTGACTTCATGATTTCACCTTCGATAAGAACAGGAGTTTGATAATTAGCTTCAGTTATTGGAGTAATGAAGCTTCTATCTTCGTAGCGGAATGGGAGATGAAAAGCAGCGTCAGGAATAGTGAATATTCCTAAATTATTTAAAGATGAAGCACCTTTTGGGCCAACCCCTTTTAAGTTCTGAATTGATTGAAGATCTTTAGATTCTTCATTCATTTTTATATTGTTTTCGCCACAATGGCCTCTACTTCAATAGATGAATCTAGAGGCAATCTCGCAACCTGAAGAGCCGCTCTTGCTGGAAAGGGCTCTTCAAAAAGTTCTTTCATAATTTCATTGACCAAATTAAATGAACCTAGATCTTGTAAAGAAACATTAAGCTTAACTATATGGTTCAGAGTCAAACCTGCTTCTTCACAAAGAGCTTCAATATTCTTAAAAACTTGTCGAATTTGATTCTCTTCACCTTCAACAAGTTTCATGTTGTCTGGATCTAAGGGAATTTGACCTGATAAAAATATAAGGCTTTCAGTCTCAATTCCTTGAGAATAAGGTCCTATGGCTTCAGGAGCTTTTTTTGTGCTAATTTTCTTCTTCATATTTAATGCATCGCAGTTGCTTGTCTCATTTCCCAATCATGAATACGGGTAACCGAGACAATGTTATTTAAGGTTCTTATTTTCCTTAATATTCTTGAAAGGTGAAGCCTGTCTGAAACTTCAAGATCTAAAATAAATTCATGCATCCCAGTATTTATTTCCATTGTTTGAATAGAAGCTATATTAGTTTCTTGATTTGTAATTACTGAAGCTAGATTGGCCAAAAGACCTGGCTCATCTCTCGCCACCACTTTTATTTGTGCTGTAAAAGATCTGCCGGAAGGTTCTCCCCAATTTACAGGAAAACATTGTTGCGGATCCTCTCTTACTGAGAGTATATTTTTACATCTCTCCTGATGAATAACTAATCCTCTTTCAGCAGTGAAATGCCCTATTACTGAATCTCCTGGTATGGGTTTACAGCAAACTGCATAATTGACTATCAAACCCTCTGAACCTGTTATTTCTAAAGGAACAACTTCTTTTTGCTCTACACTATGATTTTCCTTAAGAAAACCAGTTATTTGTTGGGCTACAATATTACCAACTCTAAGGCCCAATCCTATCTCTTCAAGTAATCTATTTAGGCTTCTAACACCTATATTATTTAAGACCTTCCTAAGCTCATCTTTATCTATATCTCTTAGTTTTATGCTCATATTCCCAAGAGACTGATCTAGGAGTTTCTTTCCAAATTTTCTAGCCTCGGAAGTCTTAAGATTACTTAAGTAGTGGCGTATGCTATTTCTGGCTCTGGGTGTTACAGCAAAGTTTAACCAAGCTGGCGAGGTCTGAGGTACCTTTTCAGTAAGTATCTCAACTGTTTGTCCGCTCTCCAACGGGACACTTAGTGGAGCTAACCTTCTATTTATCCTGCAAGCTCTGCAATGGTGACCAACATCCGTATGGACTGCATAGGCAAAATCTATGGCTGTAGATCCGCCTGACATTTCTATTATTTTACCTTGAGGTGTGAATACGTATATTTCGTCTGGAAATATATCTGTTTTTACCGATTCAATAAATTCTTCTGTAGATTCATAGTTATCTCTCATTTCAAGAAGTCCTGCTACCCATCTCCTTGCTCTGATTTGAGGGCTGGTATCAGATTGATTGCCTGATTTATATAACCAGTGAGAGGCAATTCCATTTTCGGCCATATCATTCATTTCTTGGGTTTTTATTTGAACTTCAACAGGAAAACCTTTCAAACCAACCACACCCGTATGTAAGGATTGGTATCCATTTGATTTAGGAATAGCTATATAGTCTTTAAATCTTCCCTCAACAGGCTTATATAGGCTATGTATATGACCAAGTGTACGGTAACAATTCTCCGGAGTATCTACTATGATCTTTATTGCATATACATCCATTATTTCTTCAAAAGATCGCTTTCTTTCTTTCATTTTTCTATAGATGCTATAGATATGTTTTTCCCTGCCTTCAACTAAGGCTGGTATCCCTTGATCCAGAAGTTTTTTACTTAACTCTTTCTGAATTTTATTTAGAGTTCTTTTTTGTCCACCTCTATTTTTTTTAACAGCTGCCGTGAGCCTCTCATGGCGAGTAGGATAAATAACTTTAAAAGCTAAATCTTCTAACTCACGATAGATATTATTCATCCCTATTCGATGAGCAATCGGTGCATATATTTCTAAAGTTTCTTTTGCTATTTTTATTTGCTTATCTCTTTTGAGATACAGAAGGGTTCTCATATTGTGAAGCCTATCCGCGAGCTTAACTACTATCACTCTTATGTCTTTAGACATTGCCAAAACCATTTTTTGAAGATTTTCTGCTTGCGCTTCTGTTCTGTTAGAAATTGATAATTTATCAAGCTTACTGACTCCATCTACAAGATCAGCAACTTCCTTATTAAATTTCTCTTCTATGATTCTTTTTGGTATGCCAGTATCTTCAATGACATCATGAAGCATAGCAGCTGAAAGACTATCTTCATCCATCCTAAAAGAGCTTAAAATAGATGCAACTGCTATTGGATGAGTAACATAGGGATCACCGCTGGATCTATATTGACCGGAATGAGCTTCACAAGCAAAGTTATATGCTTTATTTACTTGTTTAACTTTCTTAGGATCTAAATAATCAGAAAGTTTCTTTGATAAGGCTCCAATTGATTCCATAACATTGCTCAAACAGAGATTAAGTATCTCTGTTTTTAGAAGTTAATGCGAATTTTTTTGGATTTATTAAGATTGCGGTAAGTCTTCAGCTGCAAGCTCGTCAGAAAACTCTTGTTCTAAGTCGGCTATATCTACCTTTAAGTCATTGATATTTTCGACGGTAACCGTTCCTGCTTCAATTTCTCTTAGCGCCATCACGGTTGGTTTGTCATCTTCCCATTCTAGAGTTGGACGTCTACCGCCAGTGGCTAGCTGTCTTGCTCTTTTAGCGGCAAGTATGATTAACTCGTACCTTGTGGTTACTTTTTCTAATGCTTCTTCAACTGTAATTCTAGCCATTTTTATATCAATTAATTGTGAGGTCCCGCATTCTAAAGCAAACTCTATATTCAATCCAGCAATAGATTTAAAGAGTTTTTATTTGCTTCACTTCTTTTCTCTGAGAGGCTCTCATCTGAAAACATAAATTTCTTTAAATCATCTAAAGCATCATCAAACTTATTATTCACTATAATTTGATCGAAGTCTTTGCCTATATTTATCTCTTTTCTAGCTTCCTTCAGCCTTCTTTGTATCTCTTCATTTGAATCCTGGGCCCTCAATTTAAGCCTTTTTGAAAGATCTTCGTAAGAAGGGGGGATAATAAAAATAGTTTTGGTATCCGGAAAGGCTTTCTTAACTTGTAATGCACCTTGTGTGTCTAATTCAAGTATTACATTCTCATCTTTAGAGAGTATGGACAAAACCCAGTCCTTAGGTGTGCCATAAAAATTCCCAAAAACTTCGGCGTATTCAAGGAAATTGTTATTGTTTACTTTTTCTTCAAATTCCCTTTTGGATATAAAGAAATAGGAAATTCCATTTTCCTCTTTAGGTCTCTTCTCTCTAGTTGTACAAGAAATACCAAGCTTTGTATTAGAGGACACAGGATCCTCCAGAACTGACTTGATAAGTGAAGTTTTGCCTGTACCCGACGGTGCAGATATTACAAATAATTTGCCCATATTTAAAAAAAGTTTATTGTAGGTGAAATACCTTTAAAATATTTAAGTTTTTAAAATTTATGACAAAAAAAGACAATATATTCTTTAAGCTGGCCCTTGAATCGAACTCTCTATTAATGGGAGATTTCACTCTGAAGTCAGGTAAAAAGAGTCCTTATTTCTTTAATGTAGCATCCTTTTTTTCTGAAGGACATATTGCAAAGCTTGCAGATCTTTACTCAAGCCATATTCTTGATAACTCTCTAAGTTTTGATGTAATTTTTGGACCTGCCTATAAGGGCATACCTCTAGCAGCAGCTATTTCTACATCTCTAAGTGAAAAAATCTCTAAACCCATTCCTTTTGCTTTTGACAGGAAAGAGGAAAAATCTCATGGCGAAGGAGGAAGTCTAGTTGGAGATATTAAAAATAAGAAAGTTCTTGTTATAGATGACGTTTTGACTGCGGGTACTGCCCTAAAACAATCAATGGGAATTATATCTAAGTCGGGCGGTGAGATTTCTGGTTGTCTTGTTGCCTTAGACAGAGAAGAAAAAATAGATGGCGTTTTTGCTAGAGAAAAAATTCAGCAAGAATTTGATATCGATATTCTATCCCTAGCAAAAATTTCTCAACTTGTAGATTTTTTCGATACATCTGGGAAAACGAGTCAAGCAATTACAATCAAAAATTATCTGGCGGACTTATAATGTTTACTGGAATAGTACAAGATATTGGTCATATCTCTTGTAAAGAAGAGACTGATTCGGGAATTTTTCTTGAGGTAAAAACTCAATCTGGTTTTCTGAAGGACTTGAGCATAGGTGCTAGCATAGCAGTTAACGGTGTTTGCCTAACGGTTGTTAAATTTACAGAAGACTCCGTGTCTTTTGATGTAATTCCAGAAACTTTGCGAGTGACTAATTTAGAATTCGTTTCTGAGGGGTCTGAGGTTAATCTCGAACGTTCATTAAAATTTGGGGACGAAGTAGGGGGGCATATATTATCAGGCCATATCTCTTGTAAGGCCTCTTCAAGGCTAGTTAAATCAAAAGAAGAAATAGAGTTAGTAGTCGAGTGCCCTGAAGAGTGGAATAAATATATACTTCTTAAAGGTTATATCGCTATAAATGGTGCAAGTTTAACAATTGCAAAAAAGACAACTAACTCATTCTCTGTGTTTTTAATACCAGAAACTCTTGATGCTACAAATCTCTCGCAAGTTTCCAATGGGGACTTATTGAATATAGAGATAGACCAATCTACTTACGCTACTATTAATGCAGCTGAATCTTTAATAAGCAAAAATTAGTCTGTAAGAGTTTCTTTAACTATTCTACTCACTAGGCCCATATCTGCATTTCCTTGAAATTCAGATTTGAGCATTCCCATAACTTTGCCCATATCTTGTGGATTTGTAGCCCCTGAAGTTTCTATTGCCTTTGAAACTATTTTTCTAATTTCGCCTTCTTCCATTTGTTGAGGCATAAACTCTTCGAGTATTGAAATCTCTAGAGCTTCTTTTTCTGCTAATTCCTCTCTTCCAGCGTTATTAAATTGAGACATTGACTCCTTTCTTTGCTTGATCATCCTCTGAAGAATTTTTATAGAAGTTTCATCAGTAATTTCAGTACGAGTATCTATTTCTTCTTTTTTTAGCTCAGAAACAGCCATTCTTAGAGTTGAAGTTTTATCTTTATTTCTCTCTCGCATAGAGAGTTTGACAGCTTCCTCTATTAGGGGTCTTATAGTATTTGCCATTAGGCTATGGATCTAGAACCTAGGAGGTCTTCCTAATCTGTTCTTTCTTTGATTTTTTTGTTCTCTTTTAACGGCAGCAGCTTTTTTTCTTTTGAGAACTGACGTTGGTTTTTCGTAGAATTCTCTTTTTCTTACTTCAGGAATGATTCCTGCTTTTTCACAAGCTCTCTTGAACTTTCTTAGTCCTACGTCAAAAGATTCATTTGGTCTTATTTTTATTGATGGCATAAATAACCCCTTAGGGATGCGCAATTCTATAGAACCATTTTTAATTTGGAAAGAGTTTCTTTTTTTTTATTTTCAACGAAAATAGCTAACCTTGATTATGAAAGTTTTAGGAATTGAGACATCTTGCGATGAAACTGGAGTAGCTATCTTCGATAGTGATACAAATGCTATTGTTTCTGAGCAGTTATATAGTCAAGCATCAAAGCATGCAGAATATGGAGGAGTGGTGCCAGAAATAGCTTCTCGAGATCACCTAAAAAAATTAATTCCCCTGATAAATCTAACTATTAAAGATTCTGGGCATACTTTAAAAGATATGGATGGTATAGCTTATACTGCTGGCCCAGGATTGAGAGGACCTCTCTTAATTGGATCTTCAACTGCTAAAGCTATTGCTTTAAGTTTAAACAAACCTTCCATTGGAGTTCATCACATGGAAGCGCACTTGTTAATTAATTTATTAGAGAACCCGGCACCGTCATTTCCTTTTTTAACTTTACTGATATCTGGTGGTCACTGTTTATTGATAAATGCAAAGTCACTTGGAAACTATGAAATTATAGGACAAACTCTCGATGATGCTGTAGGAGAGGCTTTTGATAAAGTCGCTAAAATTTTAGGATTAGGATATCCAGGAGGTCCTAGAATAGAAATCTTAGCAAAAGAAGGCAATCCATCAGCTTTTAATTTTCCTAGGCCCATGATAGATAAAAATAATTATAATTTTAGCTTTAGCGGTCTTAAAACAGCCGTCTTTTATGAATCTAAGAAAATAAAAGAAATCTCACCTTCTCAAAAGGCTGACGTAGCTGCTTCGTTTCAAGCTGCCGTTGCAGATACCTTGTTATTTAAAACACGAAGTGCCTTACAAGAGACTGGTTTAAAGGAATTAGTTATAGGAGGAGGTGTTGCATCCAATAAATATATTAGGGAGATACTAGTGACCGGATTGAGTGATAAAAATATTTTCTTCCCACCCATTGCAAGATGCACTGATAATGGGGCTATGATTGCTTATGCTGGAAGTTGCTACTTAAACAAAGCTGATAAAAATTTAAGTTTAAATATAAAGCCGCGTTGGCCTCTCTCGGAGTTATAACATGGATAAGGTTTTTATAAGAGGACTAGAGGTAGAAGGAATAATTGGAATATTCCAGTGGGAGCGTGAAGTTAAGCAGATTATATCTATTGATATCGAGATGGATTTTGATAACAAGAAGGCGGCCAAGTCAGATTCCATAGAAGATGCTCTTAATTACAAATCAGTGGGAAAGAGAATAACTTCTTTTGTCAAAAATTCTAAATTTCAATTAGTAGAAACACTTGCAGAAAATATATCCAAGATCATCCTTAAAGAATTTCCAGTGACAAATGTGAGAGTAACTTTGTCGAAACCTGGAGCGTTACGAGGATCTGATTCAGTTGGCATATCAATTAAACGTCCTTGAATCAGAAAGCGTTCCTCAGCATAGGATCAAATATAGATGCTAAGACAAATATAAAGAAAGTAAAAAATATTTTGGATTCTTATTTTGACGTAACTTATTCAAGTATTATTCAAACATCTGCCGAAGGCTTCAAAGGCAAGGATTTTTTAAATTTGGTCTGTTTTTTTGATACTAAACTTAACCCCAATGAGCTCACTGATCTCCTGAAAAATATAGAGAAAAATATGGGTCGGACTGTATCTCAAAAAGGCATGTCAGATAGAATTATAGACTTAGACCTTATACTTTACGGAGATCTAATTCACAAAAGAGATGGAATCGAAGTTCCAAGTTCAGATATAACTAAATATAAATTTATCCTGGATCCATTAGTAGAGATTGCTGGAGATTACATACATCCGGAAACCAATAAAACTTTCATTCAATCTCTTAGTGATTTGAAAGTTAAGCGTTAGGTCTTCTTTATTCCCCTAAAGCTTTAGCTCTTTCCATGACCGTTTCTTCATCTGCCTTGAGATTCTTTGCGGCTAAAAATAAAGTGATACTTGGAATAATCAATATTAGAAGAATGAGGGCCATTGCAGTCTGCATTGCATCTCCAGGGGCATAACCCTGATACTCAAAAAGATCACTTATTCTTCCTAGCGTATAAGGCCCAAGAGCTAATCCAATCATACTGAGAGTCAGAATAAAGAAAGCGCCTGCCATGGCTCTCATCCTGGGCAGAACTAGATTGGTAACAGTAGTTGCGGCGCAACCTACATAAACAGAACTTCCTATGTGATAAATAAAATTGAATAAGAGAGACATATTTTTTGTTTCAGAATAGATCATTCCAATACATCCAAAAGTTGTTATGAGAACACCGCCCACAAATATTACGTATAGTCTTCCTCCAACATATTTTTCTCTCAGTTTGTCACCAAAGTAACCGCCTCCGATTACGCCAATAAAAGATCCTATTGCCGTAATTAAGCCAATCATAGTTCCGATCTCTAAAGCCGTCATGCCATGATAATTTATGTAAAAAGAGGGCGTAAAGGCCGAATAGGCATAGCCTACAAAGGGAATACAAGGAAATGAAATAAATGAATAAAGAATAGCCTTACTTCGGAACATTAAAGTGAAAGCCACTATATCTCTCTTGCTTAGACTTTGGATCCAGGTGCAAACAAGATAAGTGCCGATACCCCAGGCTATCCATTGTAGGAAGTCTCCTGTGACTTTATAAAGAGAGAAGCATAATAGGAAAATAGCAGTAGCTATGATTGCATTTATGCCTAGTGATTTAAGGGAATCTTTATTACCTATTAATGATATCGGAGTTAGCCCAATAAATTCTTTAAAAGTATCTTTGAAAGGATGTTTGCTAGGCTCTGTTACGATTCCTTCACTGAGACCTCGAACTGGTTCTTTTATAAATGTGAAAGTAATTATAGACAGTAAAATCCCTGGAAGCCCTACACCCATAAAAGCAGCTTGCCAGCCTTTCAGTCCAAATGGAGCTTGCGTATGGTCTGGGTAGGCCGAGTTCCATGTATCTAAAATTGCACCACCTAAGAATAGTCCTATGCCTGCCCCTATATAGAGTCCACTAGAGTATATTGAGAGAACGGTTGCTCTAACTTTTGGTGAAAAGTAATCAGAAAGTAATGAGTATGCTGAGGGAGTTGCACTGGATTCGCCTATCCCTACACCAAACCTGTAAATAGAGAGGCTTAAAAATGATTTGGCCGTGCCAGAAAGGAAGGTCATGAGACTCCAAAAAGCCAATCCAACACTTATCAAGTTTTTCCTATTCCAGGAGTCTGCAAGTTTACCCATAGGTATTCCTACTACGGAATAAAAGACACCAAAGGCTGTTCCAAATAGGAAGCCGATATCACTATTGGAGATCCCTAAATCGGCCTTGATATCTTCTGCAAGTATTGAAAGTATCTGCCTGTCTACAAAATTAAATATATAAACTAAGACCAGAAGGCTTAGGGCAACTTTTGCGTGGTAGCCCCCGACCTCAGAATTTTTTTCTTCTGACAAAATTTCTCCCCTTTTATATTTCTATTTAAGACTCTATTTTTGCTGTAGCGCTTCCTGTAATAACAGCCACATCATTTTGATTTGTGGTCTCGATCATCAAATCAATAACCTTACCATCTTCTTCTTCTCTAATTTCTATAATAGTAGTTTTACCAGTAAGAGTATCTCCTGGCCAAACTTGATTGGTAAATCTAACGCCATATTTCTTTAAAGCTCCATCACCAACATAGTCTGTCAGCATTGTTCCAGTCAGTCCCATGGATAACATTCCGTGTGCAAATACACTGGGGTATCCTGCAATCTGCGTCGTAAAAATTTCATCTGTATGTAAAGGATTGTAATCTCCTGAAGCTCCAGCATATTGAACTATTTGGGTTCTTTTTAGATCTTCTACTAATACAGCTGAATGTGTATCACCGACTTTAATTTCATTTTCTTTTAGCATTTTTTTCTCCTAGCTATCAACGGCCCTTTCTGTTTGCACGCCAACTCCGGTAGCTGTTATCACCAATTCTCCATCTTGATTCCTATATTCAGTAACACTTTCACTGAATTTCAATTTTCCAGCTCTTTTACTTTCTTTTTCCCATGAATTCCCAGGTTTGGTTGTAGCAGTCAAAACATCTCCTGCTTTAAGAGTCATGTGGTATTCAAAATGCTGCTCTGCATGCAGACCCATAGCCGCTCCGCCTCCAGAATCTCCCGACTCTTTTGAAGGTTTAGCGCCTGTGGCTTCTTTTCCTGAGCCAAACCATCCATCTCCACCTACTTTAGGCCTGAGAAAGTAATTTGGGTCAAACTGAGCGCTCGACTGAGCAAAGGTTGGGGGAGCAATAATCCCGCCTAGCTCAGTACCTTTAGCATATTCATCATCATGATAAATAGGGTTTGCGTCTCCTACAGATCTTGCAAACATCATGATATGACTTGCTTCAACTAAAAATTTATCAATAGCCATAATTTTCTCCTATATAAAGTTCTTTTCAACTAAAGCCCAAGCTGTGTCCGAGAGATTTTTAACTCCGCTAGCTCTTTCTGCTGCGTTCTCATGGGCTGCAGTTCCATCTCTCACTCTTCCCAATATTCCTTGCAAAATACCGGCAAGCTTAAATAAATTATATGCAGAGTAGAGATCCCACTCTTCGGTTAGATCTATATTAATTTTTTCAGCGTACATCTTTACATAATCATCAATTACTGGGATTCCCTGAGCTTTACAATATTCTTTATCGGCTAACTTTGGATTCATAGTATATTGCAAGCAATGGTAATTAAAGTCAGCACACGGATCTCCAAGAGTTGATAATTCCCAGTCAAGAATAGCAATCACATTAGGATCATTTTTCCCAATCATTACATTAGTTAGACTGTAATCACCATGCACAATGCCAGTTTTCTTTTCAGAAGGAAGATTATTAGGTAACCATTCAATTAAATTGTTCATTGATTCAATATTTTCTGTTTCAGAATCAATATATTGTTTTGACCACCTTGATACTTGTCTGCCTACATAATTTCCTGGTTTACCAAAATTAGATAGACCTACAGCATTAGGATCAACGGAATGTAATTTAGCCATAGAATCATTCATAGATTCATAAACACCTCTGGCTTCTTCCGTATCGCTAGTTTCCATAGCCGGATCCCATAACACTCTGCCATCCTTGAATTCCATCAAATAAAAGGCAGTACCTATAACATCATCATCTTCACAAAGCGCATAGCTCTTAGGAACAGTAACATCCGTTTGGTTAAGAGCTGTAATCACAGCATATTCTCTATCAACAGCGTGAGCAGATTTCAACAATTTTCCTGGAGGTTTTCTTCTTAAGACATACGACTGACCTGGCGTAACGATTTTATATGTTGGATTTGATTGTCCGCCTTTAAACTCCTCAACTTTTAAATCCCCCTCAAAACCTTCAACATGTTCATTCATATAATCTTTGAGATTGGCAACATCAAATTGATGTCTCTCAAGGACTTCCATAGTTCCGGTATTCTCATCTGGTTGATGTAATTCGTTTGTCATAAATTAATAATAAGATAGTTATAAAAATGATAAAAGAAAAATTTGGATTAGATTACAGATCTTCCACCATCTACTTTAATCACTTGTCCGGTTATGTAGTCTGCAGATGATAGAAAGACCGCTAACGAAGAAATATCTTCAGGTTTACCGATTCTTCCTAATGCAACCTTCTTAAGTCTTTCTTGCTTTTGTTCCTCTGTTAGATCTTCATCCTCAGGCCACAGTATTGCTCCGGGCGAAATAGCATTCACTCTTATTTCTGGCGCTAACTCCTTTGCCAGTGATTTGGTTATACCTTCTAGAGCAGATTTAGCACCAGCATAAAGACTAAAATTCTTAATACCAGAAGGTGCGAGGGTATCAGAAATATTTATTACAGAACCTTTAGCATTTTTTAAGAAAGGCAGTAGGGCTTGTGTAAGAAACAGTGGGGCAGTTGCATTAGTGTTCATTAGATCGGACCATTCTCCTGCAGTAGCATTTTCTAAAGGGGTAGGATAGAAACTTGAGGCATTGTTTATTAAAACATCTAAATTATTAGTAATTTGAGCAATTTTTTCTTGGAGTTTTTGAATGGAATCAGGATTATTAAAATCCGCTTGAATGATAAAACATGAATCCTCTCTTATTTTATTAAACTTATCTTGTATCTCTTTTGCTTCTTCAAAAGAATGATTGTAATGAAATATGACATCGTAGCCTTGCTTATGAAAATCATTGCACGTTACTTTGCCAATTCTTTTTGCACCTCCTGTTAGGAAGATAAACTTTCTCATCATAAATTCGATAGGTAGTTATCTAAGGCACCCAATCTATCGGTATATAATTTTTTTGCAATAGCCTTACCATCCTCTAATGAAACATCTGCATCTATATTATCTATTAATCCAGAAATGATTTTCCAATCAATATTTTGATTCAAATTTTTAGATTTAAAATATGATGCTGCATTAGCCGCTCTAAAGAATCTTTCAGGTTTTCTGATTAAGTCAGAGTTTTGAATTAAATTAAGCATTGACTCAGCTGAGATCTCTGTATTTTGAAAAGCTATTAAAGAATCACAAATTGTACTTATTTCAGAGACTTCTTTTGGTACGTTAAACGAATGATTTATCTCCTCTAGATTATTATTTGTTGCAATCATAACTGACCAAATTACGGCCAGATCTTGAGTTTCTTTTAAAGCGGACTGAACTTGTTCCTCATTAAGTATCTTCAGGTCTGTAATCCTTTCCAGAGCACCAACTTCTTGCAGTGTTTTAAAGAAAATTTCAGGATTATTCGTCAATAGGGCTTTTTGAGTCTCCATCCAAAACCTCTCTTTACTGAGCACCTCTATTTCACCGGAAGAAGATACTCTTTTCATCATAACTAGTGTCTCATTTGAGATTTTAAAGTCTAAATACTTTAATTTTGCCTGGAATCTGGCTACTCTTAGAACCCTCAGAGGGTCTTCTTCAAACGCTTCAGACACATGTTGTAAATTTTTCTGTTGTAAATCCTGTTCTCCTCCGTAAGGATCAATTAAATTACCTTCCTCATCTTGTGCAATAGCATTTATAGTTAAATCTCTTCGTAACAAATCTTCTTCTAGTGATACGGTTGTATCAAATATAAAGTCGAAAGCTTTATGGCCTTTTCCAGATTTCTTTTCTTTTCTTGCCAAGGCGTATTCTTCTTTTGTATCTGGATGTAGAAAGACTGGAAAATCTTTACCAATTTTTTTAAACCCTTTTTTAATAAGCTCTTCTTGCGAAGACCCGACTACAACCCAATCCCTTTCAAATACTTCTAGACCGAGTAAAGAGTCCCTTATTGCGCCACCGACTAAGTAAATTTTCATAGAATCAATTCAGCTTATCACAACTGTAGATCTTATAATCTTCAAGTCTCATTGCGGTTAATTTATTTCCCCAGACGCAACCTGTATCTAATGCGGTAATCTTAGAAACTCCAGTTATTCCATTAAGTGCAGCCCAATGACCAAAAAGAAGGTGAGTATTCCGATCGATTATTTTTGGCTTTAAATTAAACCAAGGCATAAGATCTTTTGGAGCTTTATTTATTGGTCCCTTATTTTCAAGGTCTAGCGCTCCATTTGGGTGCATGTAACGCATTCTTGTAAGGTAATTTATATTTAATCTGAGCCTTTCATCTTTAGTTTTACAATCAGCAAGATGATTAGGTTCATTTCCATACATATTTTCTAAGAATTTACTGATTTGATCTCCCTTGAGAGCCTGACTCAACTCATTGGAGTTTTTAATGAGGTCAGCTTTGTTCCACATAGGCGGAATGCCTGCATGTGTCATTATGAACTCTATACTCCCCTGATCAGTTGTTACTTCTTTTATAAAATGAAAAGGGATTTCTCTTACCCAATCAAGCAATTTATCAAGGTCAGGACTCTCTAAAATATCAGAAAAAGTATCTGTCTTTCCTAAACCTCTAGATCCATGAGCTACCGCTAAAAGATGTAGATCATGATTTCCTAAAACAATATGACAACTTTCTTTAATAGAATATAGAAACGAAAGACAGTCTCGTGAATCAGGTCCCCGGTTAATAAGATCTCCACACAACCATAACTTATCTTTTTTTATATCGAAAGATATCTTATGAAGCAGTTGCTTAAACTCCATATAGCATCCCTGAAGGTCACCTATAGCGTAATTTGACATCAAAGAAGAGTTTCTGAGATTTTTACATAATCTTCAACTGATAAATTTTCAGGTCTCGCTTTCAAGTCTATATCTAAGTTAACAAGATCTTCAGCTTTCACAATAGTCTTGAGAGATTTTCCAATCATCTTTCTTTTATGCATGAAGGCTATTCTTGTAACTTCTTGTAGTTTTTGCGTTATTGGATCGTTAAAACTTCTATCCTTTAAGGGTATAAATTTTATGAATACACTTTCAACTTTAGGCTCAGGTGAGAAACTTTCTGGATTGATGTCAAAACAAAATTCAGCCTTGGTAAGGTATTGAGTTAGGACAGAGATTCTCCCAAAACTTTTCTTGTCTTTCTTCGATACAAGCCTTTCACCAAACTCTTTTTGAAACATAAAATGCATATCTTCGAAATTCTCAAGATACTTAAAACTCCACAGCATGATTTGAGTTGAGATATTGTATGGTAGGTTGCCAACAATTCTTATTTTTTCATCAAAGGACTCTTGAGGATTAAAGTGCAAGATACTTTGATTGTGTATCGTAAGGTTTACGCTTTGTATGCTTTGTAAACCCTGGAGAAGATCTTTATCAATTTCTACCACATGTAGGTTTTTTATCAATTTTAATAGAGGTTTTGTAATGGCACCTTTTCCCGGTCCTATTTCTAGGAAATTATTGTGAGATAGCGGATTTATAGCCCTAATTATTTGATTGATAACAGTTGCTTCTGTTAAAAAATTTTGTCCTAAGCTTTTCTTGGCTTTAGACATTACTTATTTATTTGTCATCAAAGCTGCCATTTCTGTTGCGGCTATAAGGCTTGACTCATCTGCATTTGTTGTTGCACTTTTGTCATAAGCTGTACCATGGTCAACAGAGGTTCTTACAAATGGCAATCCAAGGGTCACATTAACTATTTCCCCAAAGTTAGAAGTCTTAATTACGGGCAAACCTTGATCATGAAACATTGCTAAAAAAGCATCTGCTTTTATATCTGACCCTTTTTCAATAAAAGCTGTATCTGCTGAAAGAGGGCCAATAATTTTTTGCCCTCTTTTTTTTAGACCTTCGATTGCAGGAGATATTATTTCTTTCTCTTCGGTGCCTATGTAGCCTCCGTCTCCTGAGTGGGGATTTAACCCTAAAACTTTAATAATAGGATTTGAAATTCCAAAATCTTTTTCGAGCGACTCTAAGATTATAGAGATCGTATCTTCAAGATTTGTTTTCTTTATCTTTGACGGAACATCCTTAAGTGCAATATGGGTTGTGAGAAGGGCAACTCGCAAGTTCTCAGATGCAAGCATCATAACTACTTTTTTTGTGTTTGAGAGTCTCGCAAGTTCTTCAGTATGACCTGTAAAGGGAATTCCACCTCTATTAATAACCTCTTTATTTATAGGGCAGGTTACTACGGCATCAAACTCTTTCTGGATTGTTTTATTAACAGAACTTTCAAATATTTCGATAGTAAATCTGGCATTTTTCGTAGAAGGACTACCGGGAATAACTTTTTCATATAGTGGGTGATGATTTACCCATAAACATTTAGATGAAAGCTCTTCAATATTTTCTCCGGAATAAGTTTGTATATCTGAATTTATATTCAGTAAATCACACCGCTCCTTAATAAGATCTGCATCGCAGAAAACTACAGGGGCATAATCAAGAGGTTTCTTTTGTCCAAATGCTTTGATACATATATCTGGACCTATGCCTGCAGGGTCTCCTGAAGACACGGCAATCTTGGTCATGAGTTAAGCTTTATATCGACGTATGCCTCTGCTCTGAGTTCAATAAGAGTGCTCTGTAGCTCTTGCTCAAATTTTCTATCAAAGATGATTTGAAAGGCTCTATTTTTCTGCTCTTCTTGACTGACATCTTCGTTTCTTCGATCTAAAACTTCAATAATATGCCACCCAAATGAAGATTTGATTGGCTCTGACATTTCTCCTATTTTTGTTGCATTTAAGGTTTTTTCAAATGCAGGATCATAGTCTCCAGGATTATTCCATCCTAAATCTCCTCCATCCATTTTTGATCCTGGGTCTTCTGAGAACTGTCTTGCTAATTGTTTGAAGTCTTCACCTTCTTTCAATCTCTTGAAGATATCATTTATTAAAAGTTCTGCTTGTTTTTCAGTCCTTATCTCTGACGGTTGAACCAAAATATGTCTAGCTAAAGTTTGATCCAGAAATTTTACGGTATTTCCTCTCTTGTCAGTTAATTTAAGAATATGAAAACCAGCTCCACTTCTTACAGGCTCTGCTATTTCACCTACCTTTAACTCTGAAACAACACCAGCAAAAAGAGAGGGCAATTCCGCTGAAGTTCTCCATCCCAGGAAACCGCCTTCAAGAGAGTTTTGTCCTGATGAGTATGAGGCTGCAAGCTTTTCAAAGCTTTCTCCCTCTTTTAGTCTTTCTATAATAGACATGGCATTGTCTTGAATTGCCTCGATCTCTTCCTCTTTTAATCCGCTTTTAACTGACAAAAGAATATGTTGAACATTATATTGTTCAGCAAGTTGGGTTTTGCCTTCTTCAGAGTTAATAAAGTTTTCAATTTCTTGCTCAGATATATCTATTTTTGCTCCCACTTTTCCTCTTTGAACTCTCTGTAGTATTAATTCTTTCCTAATGGTATCCCTAAATGAACGATAAGAAGTTCCATCTGATTCAAGTTTTATTCTAAATTCCTCAAGACTAAGTTTGTTTTGTCCTGCAACTCTAGACAATGTTTGATTAAGTTCAGAATCGCTAATTTTAATTCCTGCTCTTTCAGCTATTTGTAATTGAATTTCTTCTATTATTAAACGATCTAAAACTTGTTCCTCAAGAAGATTTAAAGGAGGTAGATCTGTTTTATCATTTTTTAGCCTCATCAATATCTCTTCAACTCTTGAGTTCAATTGAGACTCCATAATTACACCAGAATCTACTACTGCTATAACTCGATCTATTAATTCAATTTTGGAGAAGAGGTTTAAGGAGATCACACAAGACACCAAGAAAATAAATAATTTTTTATATGCGCTAACAAATTTAGATATATTTAATGAATTCATAAAGGGTATTGTCTTCTTTTTTTTAATGTATGCAATTATTGAAAATATTTTGATGAAAGTACTTCAGATATTTCTTTACCAAACCTTCCTAGCTCAACCAGTTCAAAGAAAAAATAGACGTTATCTCTTTCCTGCTCAAAATGAAGATTATCTAAACCATGATTTATGCCAATGGATTGATTTGTGACCAATGAATAGTAATCTTGATCTATCCATTTTCTCTTCATTAGGCCGGCTTTTAAGCAACAATTAGAATACTCAAATCCAAATGTTAAATCTTTTGAAGCATTAGATTGAGCATCTCTTAGTACTTTGCTAAACAATAGAATATTATCTGATATTTCCCATTGAGATATAACTTCAAATTGATTGATGGGTAAATATCTGTCCTGCCAAAGGTAAGAATCAAGATCTAGAACTTCTCTTTTGTATACAGATCTTACTTCTATATTCTTCTTAGGGCCTTTATTAAATTTCACGCTTAAAGAGCCAGCTAACATATCTTCTAAATCAGAGTCTATCTCTACTGAACCCTTAATCTCAAAGTTGCTGGTTATCTCGAGATTAAATGCAGATACAATTGATGAGCTGAGTTTCTTTTCCTGGTTTCGAACAAAGTCTTTGTTCGAAAAGAAAGCTTTGGCCACAGAGACGGAACTTTCATTGCCCGTTACCTGGTTAATAAAGTGGTGTTCAAAACCCAGAATGATCCTATTATTTTCTAGAAAAAAATCATCACCAGAATATAAATTTCTTCTATGTATAGATTCAAAATCTAGGTTTAATAACCTTGAATCTATGGATTCTATAGTACTATTTTTTCCGTCAATCCAGATAATTTTTAACATAGGATTTAAACTTCGAAATTGATTTTCGCTGTATTTATCTAAATATACTTTATGAGAGATCTCAGCCCAATTCCTAGAGTTATCTAAATTCGAAGTGTTATCATCATGATTGCCTTTAGTCCTGCCAACCCTAAAAGTACTTAAAGAACTAGTGCCTAGTCTATCTATCCCAACTGAAGGTGTTATAGATACCCTTTTTATATTATTACTCTTGTTAAATGGATTGAAAGAATCATTAAATTTAAACTTTGAATAGTTAGCATCAAGTCTAAGATCCAAATAATTTATTTTTTTTCTAAAATTTAAGTCAAAACTTGGTTCAGTATCATAATTATTAGAAGAAAAGGGATTTAGGTTTTCATATTTATTTAATTCTCCTTTCAAACGAATGTTTTTATTGCTCCAGTAAATTTTAATATTTCTAGAGAGATAATCTTTTTGTTGTGTACCTAAGATATCATCATTTAAATCTTCATAGAAAAGGTTATCACTTACATGTTCAGAGCTAATTCTAAGAAGTAAATTAGGACTTAACTGGGAAGTATTGTCCCATTTACCCGACCATCTGTTTCCTGTTATCCCTGTCAGATTCTCAAATTTACGATCTTTAAAAAAATTAGCCACTTTAATAATACCATCAGAGTTTTTAGTTAAATATCTTCCTTCTGCACTGAAGCCAGAACCCCTTTCTTCTATAAACCGAGGGGAGATGGTTAAGTCATAATTAGCAGCTAAATCAATGAAATAAGGCAAAGATAAATCTAGTCCATCCTTGCCTTGTTTGACGGAAGGAGTCAAAAAACCAGAAAACTTTTCTGTTCCAATTGCAGTTCGTACATAGGGAAAATAGAAGATAGGTATCTTGTTCATCTCTAATTCAATATTTCTAACTATTACATTCCTTTTATCATTTAAGATGAGTATTGCCTCAGCATTGAGATCCCAGCTTTGATTCTCTATTTCACAACTTGTTAAGGAAACATTTAGGAGCTCTATTTCTTCATTGGATTTAATTTCTATTTTCTTTGCCTCTCCAAAGGCCCTATTTAAGAAAGAATATTTTGCATTTGATAGAAGAAAAGTTCGTTCCAATAGATTCGTCTTTACTATATCTGCTTTTATATCTAGATTTTTTGATAGAGCTTTAACATTACCTTCTAACAATAGTATTTTGCTAGAACGGTTGAAAATTGCAGAATCACTCCATAATTCCATCATGTCAGTTTTTACAACAACCTTACCCGTTAACCTGAGTGAGTCTTCATCCAGTGACTCAATTATTTGGGCATCAAGTGAGTTGATGATAATTTCTTGATCTTCTGTACTCTCAAGCTTCAGAGGGGAAGCAAACAAGAAGACTGTTATGGCCAGTGCAATAAAGTTGTGTTCTTTGTGCATATTACACATTAGAGTGTATCTAAAGCGGATTGTTCCATAAACTTATAAAGATCATAATAGAAGATTGCGGTTTATTACTAGGAAAAGGTCAAATTTATATGTCTAATTTGCAGAAAGAATTACTCGAGTGGACTAATTCAATATTAAGTACTTTAGATTGCAGCAAGATAGTCAATATTACTCCGCTTAGGGAGCAAGCCAGTTTAAGGAACTACTATAGGCTAACAACTGACATAGGAACTAAAGTGGGGGTGGTGTCAGTACCTGAATCAAATGTAAATTCAATATTTGAAGAGTTATCATTTTCTTTGTTAAGAAATAATATAAAGGTCCCAAGAATCGAAGCATCCGATCACATAAAGGGTTTTATGATCGTAGAAGATTTTGGGGATAAGGTGCTTCAATTAGAGATGAATCTAGAGAACCAAAAAGAGTTTTACAAAGAGGCAATTAATCAAATCCATAAAATTCAGGATGTTCAGCCATTTCAAGGACTCAATATCCTGTCGGAGGAGACTTTAAAGCAGCAAATGAGACTTTTTGAAGAATGGTTTTTATCTGGACTATTGGATTTAGAATATTCTGATGATGAAAAAGATATAGTTTGTGATGCCTACAACTTTATTGCAAAAGAGTGCGTACATCAGCCATTTGTCTTGTGTCATTTTGATTTCGAATTCCGTAATCTTATGCTGACATCTGATGGGAGTATAGGAATATTAGACTTTCAAGATTTATGCATTGGTCCCTATGCCTTAGACTTTGTATCTATCCTTAAAGATATTGAAAATCCTTTGATAGATCGCGATTTATCAGATTATCTAAAGCAATGTTTAGCTGGCTTAGGCAGCTCTGAAATGTCTATTTCTTCTTGCGAAGAACTGAAAAGAGATATTGATTTTGCAGGTTTCCAGCGGCAATTAAGAATTTTAGGGACACTCTCAAGGTTACATCTCAGAGATAAAAAATCTTTTAGGCTGCATGACTTAATCCAGACGCTTAGGTTTTTAATCGACGATACCTCTAAATACAAAGAGTTGAAAGCGTTAAGTAACTTTCTTAAGAAAAAGGTGCAGCCTAAACTTTTACAAACCCTTAAGGCTATCATATGAAAGCTTTCCTCTTAGCTGCCGGGAAAGGTACAAGATTACTTCCTTTGACTAAAGAGATCCCCAAGCCGTTAGTTCAGGTTGGCGGAATCTCTCTTATCGAACGTAATTTATATAATTTAAAGAAAGCTAATGTATTGGAGGTGATTATTAACATTCATCACCTTGGAGAAAAGATAGTAAATCTCCTTGGTGATGGAAGTAAATATGGCCTTAAGATTTCATATTCTATAGAGGGGCAGCTTCTAGGAACAGGAGGAGGAATACAAAAATCTATACATGAATTTTCAGATCCTTTTATAGTTTTGAGCAGTGACATATGGACAGATTTTGATTTTAGTAGCTTAAAATTAAAAAGAAATCTTCTTGCCCATATGATTCTCGTTTCCAATACATCTTCTAATCCGGAAGGAGATGTTTCCCTAATTAATGGATTTGTAAAAGAAAAACAGTCTACAGAACATTATACTTTCTCAGGAATCTCTATGGTTTCACCTAAATTATTTAATTACCCCAAAGATAGGGAGCTCGGGCTTTGGAATGAGATTCTAAAACCTGCTTCTATGAAGGGCCTAGTCTCCGGTGAACTCTATAAAGGGAAATTTGAGAATCTAAATACAATCGATGATATTGAAAGATTAGACGCTTCACTGAGCGAAGAGTAAACTTGCAACTTAATGAGTAACAAAGACTATGTAATTGCTCCCTCTATACTGGCCGCAGACTTTGCCTGTCTTGGAGAAGAGTCAAAAAATGTTCTAGCTTCTGGCGCCGACTGGATACACTTTGATGTGATGGATAATCACTATGTGCCGAATCTGACCATTGGTCCCATGGTCTGTAAGGCATTAAGAGATTTTGGAATCAAAGCGCCTATAGATGCTCATTTAATGGTTAAGCCAGTAGATAAGTTAATAGAGAGTTTTGCTGAAGCAGGAGCAACATATATTACTTTTCACCCTGAAGCTTCTGATCATATTGATAGATCGATTGATCTAATTAAAAGCTATAATTGTAAGGCAGGTTTAGTCCTTAATCCCGCTACACCTATTAGCCTAATTGAAGAGTCAATGGATAAATTAGATATGGTTCTTTTAATGACTGTTAACCCGGGCTTTGGGGGACAAAAATTTATTGATTCTGTATTAAGAAAAGTCAGCAAGGTAAGATCAATGATTGAGAAGAACAACTTTAAGATGAGGCTAGAAGTAGATGGTGGTATCAATCTATCGAATATAGCTCAAGTAGCTTCTGAAGGAGCCGATACATTTGTCGCAGGTTCTGCAATTTTTAATCAAAAAGATTATTCTGAAGTAATCAAGAAGATGAGATCCTCTTTAGAGTCTATTTAGAAAAGTGGAAACCAAGACAAAAATTCCTGTTTCCAGAGAAATTCTAGCCGATATGGAAACTCCTTTGAGTGTCTATAGAAAATTAGCTAATTGTTCTTATAGCTACCTTTTTGAATCTGTAGAAGGAGGAGAAAAATGGGCAAGGTACTCTCTGATTGGTTTGCATGCCAAAAGAATAATAAAAGTTGTAAAAAATGAAATAGAAATATTACATGAAGGAAGCCTTATAGAGAAAATCTCAACTGAGGACCCTCTAGCTTATATAGAGAAGCTCCAGAAAAGTTTTTCTTTAGAAGAAGATTCAAATTTGCCTAAGTTCAATGGAGGTTTGGTTGGTTACTTTTCATATGACTGTGTAAGGTATATTGAAAGTAAATTACTTGATTCCGAACCTCCAGATACATTAGGAACTCCTGATGCGCTCTTTATGGTTTCTGAAGAAGTGGCAGTTTTTGATAATTTAAAAAATAAACTTCATTTAATTGTCTTGATAGATTCTAAAGATCAGATAGATGCCGCAGAAAAGCGTCTCAATGAGCTTGAAGAAAAATTAAAACATCCATTACCTTTCCAAGACTTTAAGAAACCAGAAAAAAGTATAAGTGAATCAGACTTTATCTCTGGGTTTGGTGAAGATGACTTTAAACGGTCAGTTCAAAAGGCAAAAAAGTACATTGAGGAGGGAGATATTATGCAGGTCGTTTGTTCACAACGCATGTCACTACCTTTTACTGCTGATCCGGTTGCACTCTATCGCTCTATTAGACAATTGAACCCTTCTCCTTATATGTATTATTTAAACCTGCAAGATTTTCATATAGTAGGGTCTTCCCCAGAAATTTTAGCTCGGCTTGAAGATAACAAAGTCACTGTCAGGCCCATAGCGGGTACTCGACGAAGAGGAAAAGATGAATTAGATGATATTGCAATGGAAGAGGACATGGTCAATGATCCGAAAGAGATTGCTGAACATCTGATGTTGATTGATCTTGGCCGAAATGATGTTGGCAGAATTGCGGAACCAGGATCTGTAAATGTAACCGAAAAATTTGGGGTTGAGAGATATAGTCATGTAATGCATATGGTTTCTAACGTAGAGGCTAAGATCAAAAAAGAATTATCAGCAATCGATTTATTCAGAGCCACATTTCCAGCTGGTACGGTTTCAGGTGCACCTAAAATAAGAGCAATGGAAATTATTGATGAGTTTGAGCCTGTAAAGAGAGGGATTTATGGTGGAGCTATTGGCTACCTTTCTTGGCAAGGTAATATGGATATGGCTATAGCCATAAGGACAGCAGTCATAAAAGATGAGATGCTCTATATTCAGGCTGGAGGAGGTTGGGTTGCTGATTCTGTTCCAGATTTAGAGTGGAAGGAATCCCTAAATAAAGGTAGAGCTATTTTTAAGGCTGCTGAAATGGTACAAGAGAAGCTAGAGGGGTGATACATGTTGTTGATGGTAGATAACTACGACTCTTTTACTTATAACTTGGTTCAGTACTTTTATGAAATGAATCAGGAAGTTGAAGTATATCGAAATGATGAAATTACAATTTCAGATATCCGTGATAAATCTCCTGACTATTTAGTAATTTCGCCAGGGCCCTGCACACCAAAAGAAGCAGGAATATCAATTGAGGCAGTTAGAGAGTTTTCTGGGAAGATACCTATCCTAGGAGTTTGTCTTGGGCATCAGTCTATAGGATCTGCATATGGAGCAAGAATTATAAAAGCTAATGAGATAATGCACGGAAAGCTCTCAAAGATTAGTCATAACGGAGAAGGTATTTTTACTTCTTTAGATAATGATTTCTTAGCTACCAGATACCACTCATTAGTTATTGAAGAAGATTCTCTCTCTAAAGAATTTGAAATAACAGCAAGATCTGAAGATGGAACAATCATGGCAATCCAACATCGTTCTGACCCGGTTACGGGAATGCAGTTTCATCCTGAATCGATTGCAACAGAGCATGGAAAGACAATTCTTAGAAATTTTTTAGGCGAGAATTTAAAATGAACATACAAGAAGGAATTCAACAAGTTACTTCAAATCGAAACCTTGAGCAAGATCAGATGTTTGCCATTACCACACAAATATTGGAAGGCAGAACCACAGACGCTCAGATAGGTGCCTTTATAATAGCCCTTTCCATGAAAGGAGAAACAGTAGATGAAGTTCTGGGAGCTGTAAATGCAATGCGACAGCTATCTACTAAGGTGATAGTTGATATTCCTAACCTAATTGATACTTGTGGAACTGGAGGTACCGGCATAGGAATCTTTAATGTTTCTACCACTTCTACTTTTGTAGCGAGTTATTGCGGGGCTAAAGTCGCAAAACATGGAAACAGAACAGCTACTAGAAAAAGCGGTAGTGCTGATCTGCTGGAACAGGCTGGAGTCTCCTTGTCCTTACAGCCCGATGAAATAGCTAGATGCATAGAAGAAATTGGTATTGGATTTATGTTTGCACCTGCTCACCATAGTGCAATGAAACATGTTGTAGGTCCAAGAAAAGAAATTGGACAAAAAAGCATATTCAATGTTCTAGGACCCTTAACCAATCCTGCTGCAGCAAGAAGACAACTCATGGGTGTCTATGACAAAAAATGGATGTTACCCATTGCTGAAGTTTTAAAAGAATTAGGGAGTGAACATTTATTTATTGTTCATTCGCACGATGGTTTAGACGAGATAAGTATTGCTTCTCCTACATCAGTAGTGGAGATGAAACAAGGAAAGATATCAGAGTTCGAGATTTGTCCTGAGGATTTTGGCTTCAAAACTTCATCTTTAGATGCACTGGAAGTGAGTTCACCTGAGCAAAGCTTAGAAATAGCAAAATTAGCCTTACGCTGAGAGCAAG
>CAYVAL010000002.1:0-26830 GCA_964449395.1 uncultured Gammaproteobacteria bacterium
CGCTTCATTGACTAAGTTTGCTAAATCAGCACCAGAGAAACCTGGAGTTCCTCTTGCGATTAAAGAAGCTTCAACATCCTGTGCAATTGGAACTTTTTTCATATGAACTTTAAGTATCTGTTCTCTTCCTCTTATATCAGGTAGAGGAACTACTACCTGGCGATCAAATCTTCCAGGCCTTAATAAAGCAGGATCTAAAACATCAGGCCTATTAGTAGCAGCAATAATGATAATAGCTTGATTATCCTCGAAACCATCCATTTCAACTAAGAGTTGGTTAAGAGTTTGTTCTCTTTCATCATGACCGCCACCCATTCCAGCACCTCTATGTCTTCCAACTGCATCAATCTCGTCTATGAAAACTATACAAGGTGCTTGTTTTTTAGCTTGATCAAACATATCTCTTACTCTAGAGGCACCTACTCCAACAAACATTTCAACAAAGTCTGAACCAGAGATACTGAAAAAAGGTACTCCCGCTTCTCCTGCAATAGCTTTTGCTAAAAGTGTCTTACCTGTTCCAGGAGAGCCGGTCATTAAGATTCCTGTAGGAATCTTACCGCCTAGTTTTTGAAACTTAGTTGGATCTTTAAGAAAATCTACAACCTCCTGAACTTCTTCTTTAGCCTCTTCAACACCAGCTACATCAGCAAAAGAAGTTTTAACTTTTCCTCCTTCAAGCATCTTGGCTTTACTTTTTCCAAAGCTCATTGGACCAGATTTTCCTCCTAAACCGCCCTGCATCTGTCTCATAAAGAATATGAATACAGCCAAGATGATTAGTATTGGAAAGCTTGCGATAAGGAGTTGCTTCAATATAGATTGTTCTTCAGGTCTTTCTCCTGTGACCGCTACTCTGTGGTCAGTGAGAATCTCACTAAGATCATCTTGTAAGAAGGGCGGTCTTACTGTTTCAAAGGATTCACCATTAACTGTCTTACCTTTAAGTGTGTAATTATCAGCTGAGAATTCAACACTCAAAACCTGATCACTCTCTACTTGAGAGATGAATTCTGAGTATGATAATTCTTGTATAGAGGTCTCAGTATTGAAATTATTGAATACAGAAAATACCGTGATGGCAATGAAAAGCCACATTAATAAATTTTTAAGAAGTTCGCTCATACTATTTTAATCCCTTTCCAATCATATATATTTCTTTCGAATTTGGTCTAGACGCTTTCGGTTTAAAGATCTTAACTTTATTAAACCTATTTTTGAGGGCTGCTCTAGTATAGTCCAAACTTTCGCCTTGGAATACTTTTATTACGGACGATCCCTCTTCTGATAAGAATTGATCTACTGCAAACAGGACGCAATCTACTAGTCCAATCATTAATGCATTATCTCTTTCTCTTATACCACTTATATTGGGGGCCATGTCTGATAATACAAGGTCAAAAGGTAAAAATTCTTTAATTTCATTAAAGTCCTTTTTAGTGAGTTCTTGTATTGGCTTGTGAAGAAAAAAGCAGTCTGGAATTGGCTCCATTTTTTGTAAGTCTACAGCAGCTATTTTTCCTGCTTTTCCAGTAAATTCACCTGCGACCTGCGACCATCCACCTGGAAACGAGCCAAGATCTAAAATGGACTGACCTTTTTTTATACTTATTTCTTTTTCTAGAATTTCTTTTAATTTATAAGAAGCCCTTGATCTATAGCCTTCCTTCTTAGACTTCTTTGTAAAAGAATCACCATCACGATAATTGCTCTTCAGTGACATTATAAATAATTACAGATACTCTACTTTTTCTATCTCGTATTCTACTGATCCTCCAGGAGTCTCTACTTTTAATATGTCTCCTTCAAATTTTCCGATCATTTTTTTTGCTAAGGGAGCAGCAAATGATATCTTGCCTTTACTTGCATCAGCTTCATCTTCACCAACTATTTTATACTGAATAGATTTTTCTAAATCAGAGTTAAAGACTGTTACGGTAGTTCCAAAGATAACTTTATCAGAAGGTTCTATGCTGTTGATATCTATTACCTGTGCTGTTGAAAGTTTGGATTCTATATCTCTAATTCTAGCTTCAGTTAAACTCTGTTGTTCCTTAGCGGCATGATATTCAGCATTCTCTTTTAGATCACCAAACTCTCTTGCCGTCGCAATTGCATCTATTATCTTTGGTCTATCTTCAGATTTGAGCTTCTTCAACTCCTCTCTTAGAAGAACTTCTCCTTCTTTAGTAATTGGGTTCATGTTTAGATTCTAGCATGAAGATCTTGAAGTCTTTCAACTGACCAAAGCTCTTTATTTCTTAAAACAGAGCAAACAGCCCTTCCTCCCTCAAGTGTCGTTGTGCAGTAGATTCTTTCTTCTAGGGCAGTTCTTCTTATCGAAGCAGAATCAAGAATAGACTGCCTACCTTCAGTTGTATTAACAATTAAATTTACTTCTCCATTTTTCATAGCATCTACAACATGAGGTCTTCCTTCAGCTACTTTCTTTATAATTTCAACTGGGATACCGGCTTCATCAATATGCCTTGCTGTTCCTTTAGTGGCAATAATTTTAAATCCTAAATCAAAAAATTCTCTAGCAAGGTCAGCAACAAAAGGCCTATCTGAATCTCTTACACTTAAAAATACTGACCCTGATTGAGGAATTATTTCTCCAGCACCTAATTGAGCTTTAGCATACGCTTCAGAAAAACTAGAACCCACTCCCATTACTTCGCCCGTTGATTTCATTTCTGGACCAAGAATTGGGTCAACTCCTAAGAATTTATTAAAAGGGAATACTGCTTCTTTAACTGAAAAATATTCGGGCACTATTTCTTTAGTAAAATCTTGATCTTTAAGACTGATACCAGCCATACATAAAGCTCCAACTTTCGCTAATGATCTGCCGATACATTTAGAAACAAAAGGAATGGTTCGCGATGCTCTTGGATTTACTTCAAGAAGATATAATTCATTATCATAATAAGCCAATTGAACGTTTATGAGTCCAATGGCTCCTATCTCTATGGCTATCTTCTTTACCATTTCAGTTATTTCATCAATTAATTCTTTCGAGAAGCTATAAGGAGGTAAGGAACACGCAGAATCACCTGAATGAATTCCAGCTTGTTCTATGTGTTGAAGAATCCCACCTATGATCACTTCTTTTCCATCACAAACGGCTTCAATATCCATCTCTGTAGCTTGATTTAAGAAACCATCTAGAAGTACAGGGCTTCTGGAGCTTGCTTGGACAGCCTCTACGAGATAGTTTTCAAGATCAGTTTTTTTATAGACTACTTCCATTGCTCGACCGCCTAGTACATAGGATGGTCTAACTACAAGAGGAAAGCCCACGTCTTCTGAAATCTTCATAGCATCTTCTACACTTGAGGCTATGCCATTTGGGGGTTGTTTGAGTTTATGTTTATTTACGAAGTCTTGAAATCTTCCTCTATCTTCGGCAAGGTCAATTGCATCTGGCGAAGTACCTAATATTGGAACTCCATTTTTTTCTAGTTCTTCAGCTATCTTTAGAGGAGTTTGTCCGCCATACTGAACAATCACACCTTCTGGTTTTTCTATATCTGTAATAGACAAAACATCTTCTACTGTAATTGGTTCAAAATATAATCTATCAGATGTATCAAAATCAGTGGAGACAGTTTCCGGATTACAATTGACCATTATGGTTTCATAACCTTCCTCTCTCAATCCTAGAGATGCATGCACACAGCAATAATCAAACTCTATACCTTGACCAATACGATTAGGACCTCCTCCTAAAACCATAATTTTTTTATTTTGACTCACATTAGCTTCACACTCTTCTTCGTACGTCGAGTACATATAGGCTGTGGATGATTCGAATTCAGCTGCACATGTGTCAACTCTTTTGAATACGGGTCTTACATTTAAAGATTTTCTAAGGTCTCTTATCTCTTCCTCAGAACATTCAAGTAAATGGGCAATTCTTGCATCTGAAAAACCTTTTCTTTTTAAGTCATACAATTCTTGAAACCCTAGGTCTGATAAAGAAAGTTTTTTTAGACTTTTTTCTTCATCAACCAAATCTTTAATTTGTACCAAAAACCATGGATCAATTTTAGAAAACTCAAAAACTTCATCTATGGTTAAACCTTCCCTGAAACCATCTGCAACAAACCAAAGCCTATCAGGACTAGGAATACTGATTCTTTGTTTAAGTGTCTCAAACTCATCTTCTTCATTAAAAATTGGATCCAGACCATCTCTGCCAGTTTCTAGACCTCTTATGGCCTTTTGGAGCGATTCTTGGAATGTTCTTCCAATAGCCATCACTTCTCCAACTGATTTCATTTGAGTAGATAAGACTGGGTCAGTCTGAATAAATTTTTCAAAATTAAATCTAGGAATTTTAGTAACCACATAGTCAATTGATGGTTCGAAAGAAGCTGGAATAACACCACCAGTTATATCATTACTCAACTCATCAAGTGTATATCCTACTGCTAACTTAGCTGCCACCTTTGCTATCGGAAATCCCGTAGCTTTAGAAGCTAATGCTGAAGATCTAGAAACTCTAGGATTCATTTCTATAATCAACATCTCACCATCTTCTGGATTTATGGTGAACTGAACATTTGACCCTCCTGTTTCAACGCCTATTTCCCGAAGAATATCAATTGAAGCATTCCTCATAATTTGATATTCCTTATCGGTTAGTGTTTGTGACGGCGCCACAGTTATTGAGTCTCCAGTATGGACACCCATTGGATCAAGGTTTTCAATACTGCATACTATTATGCAATTATCATTTTTATCTCTAACAACTTCCATTTCATATTCTTTCCATCCACCCAAAAATTTATCAATAAAAATTTCAGAAGTTGGAGAGAGCTCAAATCCTCTCTTACAAATTTGATCAAATTCTTCAACGTTATAAGCGATACCTCCTCCCGATCCACCCATTGTAAAGTTCGGTCGCAAAACACATGGAAACCCAATTTTTTTTAAGAGAATATGAGCTTCTTCGGAATTATGAGCTAGACCTGACTCTGGCACTTTCAAACCTATTTTTTCCATAGACGCCGCAAAGAGCTCCCTATCTTCTGCCTTGTCGATAGCTTCTTTTGTAGCACCTATCATTTCTACATTGTGCTTTTCTAAAATACCCCTACTATCCAAATCAAGTGCCGCATTTAAAGCTGTTTGACCACCCATAGTTGGTAACAAAGCATCTGGTTTTTCCTTTTCGATTATTTTTTCAATGGTTTCCCAGTGAATAGGCTCTATGTATGTGGCGTCTGACATACTAGGATCTGTCATAATTGTTGCCGGATTTGAATTAATTAAAATTACTCTATAACCATCTTCTTTTAAAGCCTTGCAGGCTTGTGCTCCAGAATAATCAAATTCGCATGCTTGACCTATCACTATTGGCCCAGCTCCAATTATTAATATTGAATTTATATCTTTTCTTCTAGGCATTTTTATTCATGTTTTCTTAGAATCGATTGAATAGATGTTTTAAATCATGGGGACCTGGGCTGGCCTCAGGGTGACCTTGAAAGCTAAAAAATGGTTGGGATTCATGTTCTATACCCTGAATGGTTCCATCAAATAAGGATTTGTGTGTAACTTTGACATTATTTGGTAAAGAATTTTCTTCTACTGTAAAGCCATGATTCTGAGAACTTACTGCCACCTTCATCGTTTTTAAATCTTGCACTGGATGATTGGCTCCATGATGGCCGAACTTCATTTTTGAAGTTTTTCCTCCTAAAGATAAGGACAACAACTGGTGACCTAAGCATATGCCAAACAAAGGCATATTATTTTCGGTTAATTTAGTAATGGTCTCTATCGCATAAGTACAAGGTTCTGGATCTCCCGGACCATTAGAAAGAAATACCCCATCTGGGCTATATTCTATAATTTCATTATAAGAAGTTTTAGCAGGAAAAACCCTCAGCTGATATCCACGATCAGTAAGAATTCTAAGAATATTCTTCTTAATGCCAAAGTCTAAAACTGCTACTTTAAAATGAGATTTACCTTTACTTCCTCTCCAGGTTCCTTCATTCCAATCGTAGCTTGAACTAGTGGTAACTTCTTTAGCAAGATCCATACCGGATAAACCTTCAAATTGATTTGCTAATTTAATGGCTGTTTCTTGGTTAGCGGAGAGACCAGCCATTATTGATGCAGATTGAGCGCCTTTATTCCTAATTATTCTAGTTAATTTCCTGGTATCGATATTTGAAATTCCTAAAATCTTATTTTTAATTAGGTACTCTGAAAGTGTTTCTTCTTTTCTCCAATTACTTTCTATTTGAGATACAGATCTTACAACTAATCCTGAAGACCATACATTATCTGACTCCTTGTCCTCTTGGTTTGTTCCTGTGTTTCCTATATGGGGGTAAGTTAATGTAACAATCTGCTTTGCATAAGAAGGATCAGTAAGTATTTCTTGATACCCTGTCATAGAGGTATTAAAAACGATTTCTCCATTTACCTCACCAGGCGCACCAATACTAATACCTTCAAAAACGGTTCCATCAGCTAAAGCAAGTATAGCTTTTTCTTTATTCATGATATTTCTTTATAAATCTTTTCCAGTGAATCTTTTGGATTCTCCGAGCCGGTAATGGGTCTTCCTATAACTAAATAATCAGAGCCATTTTTGATAGCTTCGGAAGGTGTAGAAACCCTGCTTTGATCATTTACAAGAGAATTTGCTGGTCTAATACCGGGAGTAACTGCCAGGAAATCCTTGCCAAAATGGCTCTTTATTAGGGAAGTATCAGAAGCCGCACAAACAACTCCATCTAAACCATTATCTTTTGCCAAGCCTGCAAGTTGTAAAACTTGTCGCTGCATTCCTTTCAGGCCTATCTCTTTGATTTCCTCTTCTGATAAGCTTGTTAGTACAGTAACTGCAATAAGTAAGGGTGGATTTTCATATCCCGCCAAGGCTTTATTTGAAGCTTCTAACATTTTAGATCCACCGGAGGCATGAACATTTACCATCCAAACCCCAAGATCTGCAGCCGATTTTACTGATTCATGGACTGTATTAGGAATATCATGAAATTTTAGATCTAAGAATATATCGAAACCGAGATTATGAAGTTCTTTAATTATTTTAGGCCCTGATGATGTAAATAACTGCCCTCCCACCTTCAGCCTACAGATTTCTGGATCGAGTATTTTAGCAATATGAATTGCATAATCGTAGTCAAGATCTAAAGGAATAATGATCTTATTTTCCATAATTTTGAGATAAAATTCTGTTGAATTCAGATGAAAAAAAAGCGAACCAGAAATAAGACTGAAGTTCGCAATTTTGTTTTTTAAGGCCTATGGGCATTAAAACCACACTATAATAAACGAATGATATTGTGTCCATCAAAACCTTAATAAATCAGAGAAAAAGTGTTAAAAAATTTAGAAGAACTTAATGGCATGAGAGAGGCAGGGAAACTTGCTGCGGAAGTCTTAGAAATGATTGGAAATCATGTAAAACCCGGAATATCAACAGGCGAGCTAGATAGGATTTGCCATGACTTCATAGTAAATGAACAAGGTGCCATACCTGCAAATGTTGGCTATAGAGGTTTTGAGAAAACATTATGCACAAGTATCAATCAAGTAATATGTCACGGCATACCCGATAATGAGCGCATTCTTAAAAGCGGAGACATAATGAATATTGATGTCACTGTAATTAAAGATGGCTGGCATGGGGATACATCTAAAATGTTCCTTGTAGGTAAAACTCAGGCTCACAATGATAGGCTTGTTCAAATAACTCAGGAGTGTCTCTTTAAAGGTATCGAAGTTGTCAAACCAGGTGCAAGACTAGGTGATATAGGGCATGCCATTCAATCTCATGCAGAAAAGAACCACTATTCAGTTGTTGAAGAATATTGCGGACATGGAATTGGTAAGATTTATCATGACGAACCACAAATACTTCATTACGGAATAGCCAATACTGGACAAGAAATAGTTGAGGGCATGTGCTTCACCATAGAACCCATGATCAATATAGGATCAAAATCTACTAAATTGCTCTCAGATGGGTGGACTGTCGAAACAAGAGATGGAAGAAATTCAGCTCAATGGGAACATACTATCTATGTTGGTAAAAACGGAGCTGAAATTCTTACTTTAAGAAAAGAAGAAAGTTAATCGACTTAGATGCTAGAAAATTTAATTGAGCAAAAAGAAACAGATAATAAAGAATTATCTAAACAATTTGAAAACTGGCTTTATAGAGATAGGGGCCGGCAAATTAGAGGAATAGAATATTTTCTAAATAAAAGATCTGAAAATATTGATAACTTAGTTCAATCTGTAGCAAAAGAGTCGGGAATTAACTTAATCAATGACTTTGGTATATTTTCTGTAGGAGGTTATGGCAGAGGTGAGCTGCACCCTTACTCTGATATAGACCTACTTCTCTTATCTAAGGAAAGACTTTCCAAATTAGATCAAAAAAAAATAGAAATCTTTGTGAGCCTCTTGTGGGATCTAGGTCTAGAAATTGGACATAGCGTAAGAACCTTAGAACAAGCTAGAAATCAAGCTAGAGAAGATATCTACACAATGACTAATATGCTTGAATACAGGCAATTGCTTGGTAACGAAGAATTATATAAAGACTATTTAAAGATTATAGATACCAAGAACCTTTGGAGAAATAGATCTTTTATTCAAGCAAAAATTAAGGAACAAATAGAAAGGCATGATAGTTTCAATAATACTTCTTACAATCTTGAACCTGATATCAAATCAAGTCCTGGAGGCTTGAGAGATGTACATACTATTGACTGGCTTATTAAAAACTCTCAAAGAGGTGTATCTGAAAAAAATAAGCTTTTAGGCGCCCTGACTCATGATGAAAGAAAAGAATTAAATAAATCAAAGTATTGGCTATGGGTCATTAGGTACCTTATGCACCTTGAAGCAAATCGAGAAGAAGATAGATTGTTATTTGAACATCAAATTCCTGTTGCATTAAAACTTTTTCCTACTTCCAAAAATACTAATCAGGCAGCAGAGAAACTAATGCATAGGTACTACAGATCAACTTCAAGTATTTCTGAGATAAATTCAACATTTATTCAAACTCTAAGAGAAAATTATGAGTTAACAAAGTTTTCAAGAAAGAAAAGGTTGGACCATAATTTTTATATAAAAAATAACCTAATTCATCTTTATGATCTAAATGGATTTACAAAAGATCCCAGTCTCCTTCTAGATCTATTTATTAAGCTGAGTGAAAATTCAGAAGTAAATGGAATAGGATCAGAAACACTTAGAGCACTCAAAAAAAACAGGAACCTGATAAATTCTGATTTTCGATCTAATAAAAAAAATATAGATCTTTTTCTGAAGCTTCTTAAATCTAAGCGACTATTAGTAACTCAATTAGAAAACATGAAAGAGCTAGGTATATTGGGTAGGTACTTACCGGAATTTGGAAGAATAACAGGACAAATGCAATATGATTTATTTCATATATATACAGTTGATGCTCATACTCTAGAGGTACTAAGAAATATGAGATGGATGACTCTTGGAAAATCCAAAGAAAAATTTCCTCTTGCTTCTAAACTAATTAATCAATTGCCAAAATTAGAAACACTTTATATATCTGGTTTGTATCACGATATTGGAAAAGGAAGAGGGTCAGATCATTCCGGACTAGGTAAATCAATTGTAAATAAATTCTGTAAAAAACACTTTTTTTCTAAAGAAGATACTGAGCAGATTGAGTGGCTAGTTGAAAATCATCTTCTTATGTCAGTTACATCGCAAAAAAAAGATCTCACTGATAACAATGTCATAAAAGAATTTTCAGAGAAGGTTAATAACCTTGAAACACTGAATTACTTGTATTGTCTAACTGTTGCAGATGTCAGCGCAACTAATCCTAATTTATGGAATTCTTGGAATGCCTCTCTCTTGAGGCAATTATATGATCGTACAAAACTTTATTTTGAAGATGAGATACTTTTGAATAACTCTATAGATGAACAAAAGAATAAAGCTTTGAAGCTGGTGAAAGGTTATAAAAAACCAGATATAGAGACTCTTTGGTCAAAGTTCTATACAGATTACTTTGAAGCTTCAGATTATTTAGATCTGAGCACACATGCCAAAATAATCTTATCTTCCGATAAGAAAACTATAATAAAACTGATAGAAAAAGAAAAAGACTCCCTTACGTCTATTTTTATATATACAAAAGATCGTACAAACCTTTTCGCTACAATAATAGGTGTATTGGATTCAGAGAATATTAATTTTGTTGATGCGAAACTCTTCGGTATGAGGGATGGATTTTGTACTGATTTAATTACGATAAGTGATAAAGAAGAAAAAGTGAATTTAGAATCTGAGAGAGCCCAAGTTCTGATTCAGAAATTAGTAGAGTCTATAAATCAGAAGACTCTTAAACCTAAAATTGTTAAAAGAAGATTACCAAGATATTTGAAACATTTCCAAACAGAAACTGACATCAATTTTAAACATGATATGTCAAATAGATGGACAGATATTGAAATCAAGACATCTGATAGACCAGGATTATTGGCTTCAATATGCCAAGTATTTTCAAAGCATGGTGCCCTTATAAAAAAGGCAAGAATTGCAACTTATGGAGAAAAAGCAGAAGATAGATTCAGTATAACTTCAAAGCAAGATACTCCCTTTATAAAGAAAACGGATCTAGATAATCTTTTGAATGATCTTAAGAATTCTTTGAGCGGAGAAACAACATGAACAAACATTTAGACTCTCTAACAGAATATCCCTTTCAGTATCTGTCTGAATTAATAAAAGGAGTAAAAACAGATTCTAACGAAATAATAGGCCTGCACATTGGTGAGCCTAAAGGCAATCCTCCGGAAGAAGCTCTTGATATCATAAAAAATGGTGCTTTATCTTATTCTAAGTATCCAACTTCAATTGGTGAATACAAGCTAAGAGAGGCTTATTGCAACTGGTTGATTGAACGATTTTCCTTTAACAATGTTGATCCAAATAGAAATGTATTGCCTGTCTCTGGTACCAGAGAAGGTATATTCTCTTTTATTCAATGCTCCATAGACACCTCGCAAAACAATCCAAAAGTTATATTGCCTAACCCATTTTATAAAATTTATGAAGGCGCAGCAATTATGGCAGGTGCCGAGCCTTATTATGTTAACTCTAAAGAGACAGAGGGATTCAAACCAGATTTTGAAAGCATTCCGGAGAGTGTATGGAAGGATTGCCAGCTACTAATCTTGTGTTCTCCATCTAATCCTACCGGCTATTGTTTAACAAAAGAAGAATACGAGTTTTTACTCAACAAAGCAGAAAAATACAATTTTTTATTGTGTTCTGATGAATGTTACATAGATATTTATGAGAGCTCCTCTAGGCCTCCAATAGGACTTCTTGAGTGTGACGATATAACCAGAAGAGATTCAAGATCTGTAGTTTTTCATAGTCTTTCAAAGAGATCTAACCTAGCCGGTCTTAGATCAGGTTTTATATGCGCTGGTGAAGAAATAATAAAGAAACTTAGTCTTTATAGAACCTACCATGGCGTGACATTATCATTGCCGACTCAAATGGCTAGTGCCTGGGCATGGAATGATAATAGTCATGTAGAAGAGAATAGAATTGAATACGATAAAAAATATGAAGCTGCAATCTCATGCTTTGATTCTTCTGAAAATATCATAAGACCTAATGGAGGTTTTTATATCTGGTTAAAGCTTCCATGTGATGATCAAGATTTTGCAGTTTCTCTTTATGCCAAACAAGGTGTTATGAGCCTTCCGGGGTCATACTTAGGAAAAGAGATAGAGAAACATAATCCAGGCAAAGGTTTCTTAAGATTAGCAGTAGTTCATGATATTGAGACAGTTATCAAAGCTTTCTCAGCAGTAAATATAACTTTACAAGACTTCAAATAAACTTTTTGACCTATCACTTCATCCAAGCTGAACTTATAATGCCCTAATGAATATTTTTCCATTAGCCGCTATAGGTGTAACAACACTGAATTCTGCTGGAGATATGTTAGACGTAAGATATCACTTCATAGCAAACAAAGATAAAGAGTTTCTTAACACAATTAATATAGAAAATCTTGGATATGAAAGTTTGAAAGGCATGGCAGAAGGATCTCTAGATTCTAAAGAATATCTAAATAGTATTTCTAAGAAATTAACCCTAAATGACAACCAACAATTAGTTATGCATTCTATGGAGGAGGATAATGCAATATCAGATATCTGTGATGCCTATCTTAAACTATATCTTCTCTCTTTAAGGGTTTCAAAACCAAATACAATTAATTTAGATGGTATTTTCGCTTCTTTACCAAATGTTGCTTGGACTAACCTAGGTCCCTTAGATGTTCAAGATATAGATTTATGGAGATCCACTAGAGGTGAAATTTCTGTTAAGTCTGTTGATAAATTTCCCTGTATGACTGATTACATAATCCCTTCAGGGGTAAGAATTGCTGACAGTTCACGTGTGAGATTAGGAGCCTATCTGTCGGAAGGAACGACAATTATGCATGAAGGTTTTGTTAACTTTAATGCAGGTACACTTGGTGTAGCTATGATAGAGGGCAGAATATCTGCAGGAGTTGTTATTGGGAATAATTCTGACTTAGGAGGTGGCTGCTCAACTATGGGAACATTATCCGGCGGAAATGAGGTAAAAATATCTGTTGGAGAAGATTGTTTATTGGGTGCCAATTCAGGCTTGGGCATACCTCTTGGCGATAGATGCATAGTTGAAGCCGGATTGTACTTAACTGGTGGATCAAAAGTTGAACTTATAAATTCTAAGGGTGATCTTACAGAAACTGTCAAAGCCTCATCCCTGTCAGGCCAAAACGATCTCCTATTTATTAGGAATTCCTTATCCGGATCAATTCAGTGCAAACCAAATAAAAAGAGTGTGGTTCTAAATGAGGTCCTGCATAAAAATGATTAACTTGTAAGATGAGCAACACTATTGACCTTGCAAAAGAACTTATATCAAAGAAATCTATAACGCCTGATGATGCAGGTTGTCAGAATCTTATAGCAGATAGACTTGGTAAAATCGGTTTTTCAATTGAACATCTTAAATATGGAGATGTAGATAACCTCTGGGCTACTTTTGGAGATTCAGGCCCTCTTTTTGTTTTTCTTGGCCACACTGATGTAGTTCCAACAGGTCCAATAGAAGAATGGGAAAGTGACCCTTTTACTGCCACAGATAAAGGCCCTTTAATGGTTGGCAGAGGTGCAGCAGATATGAAAAGTAGTGTCGCAGCATTTGTAACTTCGATAGAAGAATTTCTAGAAGAGAAACCATCTTTAACTGGAAGAATTGGTGTTTTACTTACTAGTGATGAAGAAGGTCCTGCTGTTGATGGAGTCTGTAAAGTAGTTGAGTATCTTGAACAAAAAGGTGAAAAAATAACTTGGTGTCTAGTTGGAGAACCGACTTCTGATAACCGAGTTGGGGATGTAATCAAAATCGGCAGAAGAGGCTCAATCTCAGCAAAGATAAACGTCATTGGTATACAAGGTCATGTGGCCTATCCTGACAAAGCAAGTAATCCTATTCATAATTTTTCGGAAGCTCTTGCGGAACTCTCAAAGCTCAATTGGAAAGACAAAACAGGTAAATTTCAAGATAGTATTTTACAAATTTCCAATTTAAATTCTGGGACTGGTGTCACAAATGTTATTCCAGGCAACCTTGTGCTAGATCTAAATGTACGTCACTCCCCTTCGACAACTGCAGATCAAATAAGACACGATGTTGAGTCGATCATTAATAAATATCCTATACAGTATGAAATTGATTGGGTTATCGGCGGAAAACCCTTTCTTACTTCTGAAGTAAACCTTATTGAAGCAGTAAAAAACTCAATAAAAGAAGTAACAGGTATGGACCCTAAATGTACTACAGATGGAGGCACTTCAGATGGTAGATTTATTGCCCCTACTGGATCTCAAGTTGTTGAACTTGGGCCAGGAAATGCTTCCATACACAAAGTTAACGAAAGTGTTAGAAAAGAAGATCTTAATGAGTTGAATAAAATATATAAAACAATATTGATAAAACTCGTTTCAAATATCTAACTCTACTTTTAAAGAGTTCCTTTATCCTCTTCTGTTAACTCTGTTGCCTTAATAAACCTATTGGATACAAGCAATAATATTCCAACTGCACATAAAGCGATTATTATTTGGGTAAATAAATCCGGCATACTAGAGATTCCTGACTCAAATGATTTACTTGCTAAAAGCCCTGCCAAACCAGCAGCTAAGGAAGAAGACAAAAACCATATTCCCATCATTTGTCCTTTATATCGTTTTGGAGAATATTTAGCGGTAGCAGATAACCCTACGGGGCTTAAGCATAGCTCACCTAAAGTATGGAAAAGGTAAGTCAGTAATAACCACTTCACACCAGCTTTCTCATTTTCTAGAGCGACTTCTACACCAAAAATCATTACAAAAAAACCAATTGCCATTAAAAAGCATCCAAGTGCAAATTTTTGAGGCGTATCTAAATCTAGATTTCGTTTTCCTAAATTAATCCAAAAAGCTGCAAAAAATGGTGCAAAAATAACTACCATCAGTGGATTTGCAACTTGAAGAAATGTTGCAGGCATTTCCCAACCAGATATAAACAAATCAGTATAATCCTTGGCAAAAAGATTTAATGAAGAACCGCCTTGGTCAAACCCAGCCCAAAATAGAACCGAACCTATAAACAATAATAGCAACATAGAAATGTTACCTTTTTCTAATTTATTTAAACCTGCAAATAAATACAAATACACAAAGTAAAAAACGGCTACGAATAATATTAAATAGACTATTAGTTGATTCAAAACTTGCGGGTCAATAGTCCATAAACCTAAAAAAGCAGAGATAATTAAACATGATAAAAGAATAGAACCAATTAAAAAATTTGAGAAATACCTTGATTGATCTTCTCCTTCCTCAAGGCTAGGAACTAACCCGGCATCTCCTAGTGAATCTTTTGAAAAAATATATTGAATTACTCCGAAAGTCATCCCTACTCCAGCGGCGCCAAAGCCCCAGTGCCATCCGACCTTCTCTCCTAAATATCCACAAACTAAAAAACCAAGCATACTTCCAATATTTATGGACATATAAAAGATGGTATATCCAGAATCGATTCTCAGATCGCCAGGTTTATATAGTTGTCCCACTATAGTAGATATATTTGGTTTCAATAAACCAGTCCCAATTGATACAAGCACCAAGCCAAGAAAAAATGTTTTCTCATACGGGATTGCTAAGACGTAATGACCTAACGTAATTATTACCGCTCCGTAAAGAACTGTTCTTTGGGCTCCAAATATCTTATCTGCCACCCAGCCCCCTGGAACACATAAAAAATAAACTGAAGCGCCATAAATGCCATAAATTGCCATGGCTGTTACCGGATCTAAATTTAACCCTCCCTCTATAACTTCTCTTGTCATAAAAAGAACAAGCAACCCTCTCATTCCATAGAAGGACATTCTCTCCCACATCTCAGTCAAAAAGAGAGTAACCAGACCCTTTGGATGACCAAAAAAATAATTATCACTAGACTTTGTAATTTCATTCATAATAGTTCCTTATTGTTTGTATAGAATAATCAAAATAATTACCTTATCCAAATAATTATGGAAAATGCTGGCTTCTTTATAAGAATATTTTCTCTTGTTTATGATTCACTTGCTATTCTAGGCATTATTTTTTCACTGACCCTACTTCTAGTTATGGTTAATGGAGGCACACCTGTCGCTGGTGAGATAGCCGACCTTATACAGCTATTGATTACTGTTCTATCCGGGCCTGTTTTTTACTCTTATTTTTGGCTTGCAAATAATGGCCAGACTCTGGGAATGCAAGCTTGGAAAATTAAGCTAATATCTGAGGAGAAACTTTCTTTAAGGATATGCCTTCTTAGATGTGCCTTCTCAACATTCTCATTTCTATTTTTTGGTTTAGGTTACTTATATATTTTGCTCAACAAAGAAAAAAAATCCTTATCTGATGTCGTAACAAATACAAGGATATGCAAAATTAACTAGGCCTCCAAACAAAAAAAGTTAACATTAGAATAAATACCAATGGCAGGGCTACTGCCATGAGAGGCTCCACAAAAGAAACAACAGCCATGCTCTCGAAAAGGTTTTGAATAATATCAAGAGAGAAAGCAAATACAATACCAATTAAGAGCCTTTGGCCCAGATTATGATCCCTTATTTGACCAAATATAAAAGAAGTTGCTAGCAAAATAAGAAAAATAGAGATAACAGGGTGAAAAATCTTTCTCCAATATTCTAATAAGAGTGAATTCTTTCTATACGCAGAAACTTCCTCTTCAATTGCTTCGTTAAGTTCTAATATTGAAAAATATTCTGGTGACAGTATCCGTCGCATATCTTTTTGATTGGGCGCATTTTTCCACAATCTGTTTTCTTCTGTCAATATTGAGCCAGTAATAACGTCCTCTATCTGCAAATTAAATAAAGTCCATGTCCCCTCTTGTTTAATTGCAGTCTTTGAATAAATAATTTGTTTGATGCTTTCATACTCATCTAACTCGTAAATTGTTATCTCATTGATAATTTTTCTGCTGGGTGAAGACTTGAAAGTGGCTATGGATGAGCCAGAAGCAAACCAATAGCCTTCGTCTGATGTGAATTTATTTTGCTTTATTAATCTAGTTTCTTCATTAGATTGTGAAATAGAAGGTAAAGCTATTTCCTGGAAAATAAACCCAATTACTATAATTATTAAAGCGGGTCTCATGGAGGCAATTGCCATTTTTAAATTAGATTTACCTAATACTTTAGACCCTATCATTTCTCCTTCTTCTTTTAAGCTACCAAGTCCTATTAATGCACCCAGTAAGCAGATATATGATAGATATTCATATAAGGATTCAGGTATTAGAAATAGACAATAGAGGAAAGCATCATAAAGCTGATAAGAGCTAGTTAAGTCTGATATTTCAGAAATTAAATTAAATAAAAAATCTAATAAGACTATTGAAATTCCAACTACACATATACTTACTAATACCTTTTTAGATATATTCCTTTCAATTAAGTCGCCGAAGAATAAATTCATTTCGTCCTTACAAAATTTATATAGTTAAGGAATATACTTAAAACAAAGAAAATCATATGGACTAGAACCAAAGAACCTATTTTGTCCGCCTCACTTCCCTTAAGGCTCAACAAGAATCCTGAATAAAGCGAAAATATGAATAACCCTGGGAGAACCCTTACATATCTTCCTTTTCTTGGAGAAGTTTTGCTGATTGGAACAGCAATAAAAATACTTAATGCAGTCATGACGCATAAAGATAGAGGCCACAAAATAATACTGTTCTTTTTTCTTGGAGGGTCTTCTGAAGCAAGAGGTTTATCTAATAAGAGAACATTATTTAATTTAAACCTCTCAAATTCAATTGAAGATAAATTCTTATTTTCATTTTTAAAATAAACACTGCCATCTTCAAACAATAAAGAGTCTTCTAATAGCTCATTTAGTTGAAATCTATTGGCGACTAATACTTGTTCGGAGTTTTCATCATCCTTAATTCTAAAAAATATCTGGGTTAAGCCCTTCTCATCTTTACTCTTTGCAAATAAAAGCGTTTCTTCGCTTAATTTATGGAATTTACCTGGTGTTAATGATTTATAAGTATCTTCTAAGGATTTTGTACTTAGTAAATTCTTAACTTTGACGTTTAAGTCTGGATTAAGAGTTGAAGAAAAATAAAATAATAAAATTATGATGAGGGATAGGGGAATGCACAACAAGGAGTAAACTTTAGTTGTAGTAAATCCAGATTGTTCCATGATCACAAATTCACTTTCAGCCCTAAATTTTCCTATTGTAAGAATTATTGATAAGAAAAAACCCAAAGGCAATATAAGTTCCAAAAATTCGGGAAGTCTAAATAAGATAATGCTAAAAACTATTTCAGGGTTTATTTCTCCTCTTGCTGCTTGTTCTAGATATTGAATAGATCTTGACGAAACAATAATCAAAATAAAAATTAAGCTTATAGTCAAAGTATATGAGAAAATACTCTTTAAGAAATAACGATTTAAGATCATAAAACTGATATTTGATACTCTCAATAGTTAATCCTACTCTTTATTAGATTAATATTCTCTATAGAAGTTTACTTTTATTAATTATTGGTAAAATACCGTTATATAAAAAAATTTTAATAAGGACAAAAAATGAAAAAAAGACTTACTTTAACAATTAATCAAGAGTTGTCTAAAAACATCTTAAAAGCAAAAACAGATGTTTTGGTCGTTGGAGTAAATGAAGATAAAGCTTTAAATTCTTTGGCACAAAATATCGATAATGCAACAAATGGCGTCATCAAAAAGCTCATTAAAAGGAAAGAATTTGAGGGAAAAATTGGACAGACCGCTTATATAGCAGCCAGCGAAGGAACTTCTGCTGACAGAATATTCTTGGTGGGTTTTGGGAAAACCTCAAATAACTTAAACAGCGATAATATCGACAAAATATCTTCAGCAATAACGGGGTGTTTGACTTCAAAACAGTCAGTTAGCGGAAGTGTGTGTATGCCTTCAGTAAAATTTGAAGCAAAAGAAATGAATGATTCTGATTTGCTTCAGAGACTAGGTACTTCTATCGAAAGTAAGGCTTACACTTATGATGCAAAATTAAATAAAAAAAATAAAAAAGTTAATCACCTTAAGAAAGTTTCAATATCCCTAGACTCCAAACAAAATATAACAAGATTAAGAAAAGGTTTAAAAACGGGTCAGGCTATAGGTCAGGGAATGAATGTAGCAAAAGATCTAGCTAATCTTCCAGGTAATGTTTGTACTCCCTCCTACTTAGCTTCAAGCTCCAGAGCAGCGGCTAAGAAATACCCTAACCTTAGTTGTAGGGTTTTTGGCGAAAAAGAAATGAAAAAAATGGGTATGGATTGCTTATTGTCAGTGGGAAATGGAAGTGCCCAGGAATCAAAATTAATCTCTATGAATTATCAAGGTGGGAAAAAAGATGATAGACCTTATGCAATTGTTGGAAAAGGAATAACATTTGATACTGGAGGGATAAGCTTAAAACCACCGGCAACAATGGATGAAATGAAATTTGACATGTGTGGGGCGGCAAGTGTAATTGCTACTATGCAGGTCGTTTCCGAATTGAAGCTACCCATAAATCTTGTCGGCGTTGTTGCAAGTGCCGAAAATATGCCTGGTAGTAAAGCAACGAAACCAGGAGATGTTGTAAGAACTATGTCGGGTCAAACGGTAGAGATATTAAATACAGATGCTGAAGGAAGATTGGTTCTCGCAGATGCACTAACTTATGTTGAAAGATTCAAACCAATATCTGTTGTAGATATAGCAACACTCACCGGAGCTGTAATCATGGCTCTTGGTTACTCTACTTCCGGATTAATGAGTAATGATGAAAAATTAGCTAGAGATTTACTAGAGGCGGGTGAGAAATCATCTGACAGAGCTTGGCAATTGCCTATCTGGGATATATATCAAAAAGATTTAGATAGTAATTTTGCTGATATCGCCAATATAGGTGGGCGTGCTGGGACTATTACCGCAGCATGTTTCTTATCAAGATTTGCGGATAAATATCCCTGGGCTCATTTAGATGTTGCTGGAACTGCAAGTTATAAAGGAGCAGCAAAAGGAGGTTCAGGGAGACCTGTGCCATTGCTTAGTCAATACCTAATTGATAAAGCATAATCATGCTAGAAGCTACTTTTATAGCTTCAGGTAAGAATTTGAAGGAGGCATTGGACTTCAGTGCAATACTTGCGCATAAAGTTCTTTTAGGGAAAGAAAATTTTATCCAATCTAGTAAATTGGATATCTTCTCTAATAACATTGAGGAAGCCAATCAACTTGATACAATTTTATGGGAAAAACAAAAGTACTCAATGGTTTCTCACAACTTAGTAAATAACTGTTCTGATGAAATCATTCGTATCGGTTATCCAGGAACAAAATTTAATCTGGGTGCAGATGCAATAATAAATATTTCTCCTGAATTTCCTAAAAATTTAGACACGTATAGAAACTATTATCAGTTAGTAATTATGGATGGTGGTGAAATGCGGGAAAAAGCTGCTAACACTTGGACTCAATGTAAAGAAATGGGTCTGAGTATTAAATTTATAGAAAAATGAAAAAGAACTACGAACCTAATTCTTCTGAAGAAAAGATATATAAAAATTGGGAAAGTTCAGATTTCTTTAAAGCTACACCTGATGAATCTAAAGAGCCTTTCTGTATCATGATTCCCCCTCCTAATGTCACGGGAACCTTGCACATGGGACATGGATTTCAAAATACTTTAATGGATGCAATTATCCGGCATAAAAGAATGTCTGGATATGATGTGCTATGGCAAGTCGGTGTTGATCACGCCGGAATCGCCACACAGATGGTGGTTGAAAGACAACTGGAAGCGGAAGGAGTATCTAAAGAAGACATAGGTAGAGATCAATTTGAAAAAAAGGTTTGGGAGTGGAAGGAAAAATCTGGCAACACGATCACTCAACAACTTAGAAGGCTTGGAGCTTCAGTAGATTGGTCAAGAGAAGCTTTTACGATGAGCGACGACTTAAGTCTTGCTGTTAAAGAAGTATTCATTAAATTACATGAAGAAGGCCTAATTTATAGAGGAGAAAGATTAGTAAATTGGGATACAGTTCTCGGAACAGCCCTTTCTGATCTTGAAGTTTCTTCAGAAGAAGAAAATGGTTATTTATGGTACGTAGACTATTTTACTAAAGACAACGAAAAACTAACTGTAGCTACCACAAGACCTGAAACATTGCTGGGTGATACTGCTTTAGCAGTTAATCCACAAGACGATAGATATAAAAAGTTAGTCGGCAAAACAGTTAATTTACCTATAGTAAATAGAGAAATTCCTATTATTGCAGATGATTATGTTGAATCTGAATTTGGAACTGGGTGCGTAAAAATTACTCCTGCTCACGACTTTAACGACTTTGAGGTTGGAAAAAGACATAATCTTCCATTAGTTAATATTATAGATTTTGATGGCACCCTTAACAAGAATGTGCCTAAGAAATTTATAGGGCTCACAATCAAAGAAGCAAGGGAAAAAATTCTAAAGAATTTAGAGGAATTAGGACAATTAAATAAAACCGAACCTTATAAGGTGCAAATACCCAGAAGTGAAAGAAGCAACTCTGTACTGCAACCATTACTCACCAAACAATGGTTTGTTAATGTAGAAAAACTTTCTGAAGAAGCTGTAAGGGTCGTTAAGGAAAATGAAACTCAGTTTACTCCTAAAAACTGGGAAAATACTTACTTTAATTGGATGAATGAAATACAAGATTGGTGCATAAGCAGGCAATTATGGTGGGGGCACAGAATACCGGCATGGTTTGATGTGGATGAAAATATTTTTGTAGGTAACTCTGAAGAGGAAGTTCGAACAAAATATAATTTAGGCAACATAGAGTTAAGGCGTGAAGAAGATGTTCTAGATACTTGGTTCTCAGCTGCACTGTGGACTTTCTCAACTCTTGGTTGGCCTAAAAAAGAAAACCTGCTCTCTCGATACCATCCTACAAGTGTGCTTGTAACAGGGTTTGATATTATCTTCTTTTGGGTTGCAAGAATGATAATGATGACAACTCACTTTATAAAAGAAGTTCCATTTAAAAAAATACTCATTCATGGATTAATCAAGGACTCTGAAGGGCAAAAAATGTCAAAATCTAAAGGCAATACGCTAGATCCTTTGGATATTATTGACGGCATCAGCCTGGATGCTCTCCTCGAAAAAAGAACACAAGGCCTTATGCAACCAAAAATGAAAGAGAGAATCATCAAGCAAACCAGAAAAGAGTTTCCTGATGGAATTAAATCATACGGAACTGATGCCTTAAGGTTAACTTTCTGCTCTCTTGCGTCTGGAGGAAGAGATATCAATTTTGATATAAAAAGAGTTGAAGGGTACAGGAATTTTTGTAATAAATTATGGAATGCCGCAAGATTTATTAACTTAAATATTGATGAATTTGGCATCTCGGAAAATAGAAGTGAAACAATTATTGATAATTGGATTGACGAAAAATTTAATGAAACTTTAGAAAAGGTTAATAAGTCTTTTGAAGATTTTAGATTTGACATGGCTACAAAGGCAATCTACGAGTTTATTTGGTATGAATTCTGTGATTGGTTTATTGAACTTCATAAAATAAGCTTGAATGAAGATAATTCAAATAAATCCGAAGTAGTTAACTCAATGGTTTACATGCTTGAGAAAACATTAAGATTAGCTCACCCTCTAATGCCTTTTATTACTGAAGAAATTTGGATTCAGTTTAAAGATCATCATAAATCAGACAAAAAAAGTCTAATGATCTGTGATTACCCAGAAAAAATTAAACATAGCTCGCAAATAGATTTTTTTACTGTTGAGTGGCTTAAAAATATAGTTTCAGGCATCAGAAACATTCGTGGTGAGCTATTAATAAAACCGTCAACTAAAATTCCTTCCATATTTAAAGGAAACTCATCCAAGGACAAAGAGAATTTAGATAAAGTTAATCTATATATTTCTCATCTTTCTGGTCTTAGAAATATTACTTGGGCAGAAATGGATTCTCAGGAGCCTCCATCATCTATTTTCACTTTAGATAGCTTGAAAGTAATGATTCCTCTAGAGGGCTTAATCGACGTGAAGGAAGAAACTCAGAGACTGAGTAAAAAAATAACTAAGCTTACTCAGGAGAAAGACATGCTGGGAACTAAATTATCCAATAAAAGTTTTATCGATAACGCACCGCTAGAACTGGTAGAGAATCAAAAGGAGAGGTTTGCTGTATTATCAACTGAACTGAAAAATTTAAATGCTCAAATGAGTGAGATAAAGAAATTGATATAGAGTTTCTTAATCTATTTTAGTTATAATTCACATTAGATATGTTTTTTAGAGCTTTTATAACAAGTGGTCTTTTTGCTGTTCTCTATACAGCCCTCATCACTTATTTATCAAATGAACAGCTACCTGTTGGCGCTAATGCAATGTACATAGTCCTTGCAATTTTTTGGTCGATGGGTTTCTTCTCAGTTATAGGTTTTATTTATGGCAGAAAAATTAAAAGGAATTTTAGGGGTGAAACAGGAACGATAAAATGGTTTGATCCTAGTAAAGGTTATGGGTTTTTAATTAGAGATAAGGGTGGAGATCTGTTTGTACATTTAAGGTCAGTGCAATCTCAAGATAGAAGAAAACTTAAAGAAAATACTCGAGTTAGGTTTTCTGTAGAAAATACTGAAAAAGGACCTCAAGCAGAAAATATAAGAATAATCTAAAGAAGTCTTTCTAGAAACCAGAAAGTCCCTATGCAGGCAAGGCCTGATGCAAGGTAAACCCTAAGATTATCCATATTTTTATACATAAACTTATTTAGATAGTAGAGTAGTAAGGCAAGAATAAAACCAACAAGTATCTGCCCAAACTCTACGCCTAGATTAAATCCAAGAATAGCTGGCAATAATCGGCCTTCCATCAACCCTATGGAAGCAAGATTTCCTGCAAAACCAAAACCATGGATTAAACCGAATAGACAAGTAACAATAAATGTTATTGAAAAGTCTCTGTGAATAGATATTAAGCTTAAGTAACAGTAAGAAAAAATACTTACACCCGCCAATCCAATCAGGAATTTACTATACCCAAATAGAGTAAAGAAAATCAGTAGTAAGCATGATATGTAAATTAATGTCCGATTATAAGGCTTATGATAATTGGTTATTGAAGCGACAGTCTCAACTGCAATTATAACTATTGAATAACCAATTAGAGCCTCTACTAATTGAGATGCAGGCTCTATCATATCTAAGGCTCCTAATGCCAGTGTGATGCTATGACCTATCGTGAAGCCTGTTACTATTATAATTAATCTTTTTATAGGCAGATTAAGAATAAGAAGAGCCAATAAAAAGGCCAGGTGATCAAATCCAGATAATATGTGATTAAACCCTAAATCAAAGTAATCCTGGAATGACTGAAATAAAGAAGCCTCTTCGGTCTTTTTGTCGGTTTCTTTCCAATTTCTGTCAGAGGAAGTAAATACTTTTTCGGGTTTGGCTTCAGAGTCAATAATAAAAGTCGCGATATGAGTATGGGAGGAGTCGTTTTTAAAAAAAAGATCAAAGTTTATTTCTATCTCTTTACTTTCGCAGTCCATCACCCAAAAAAGAGTTATATATCCGGTAGAAAATGAACTTTTTAAAAATGGTGATTTTGTTATTTTGCAGTTATAGCTTAGCTTGAAATTTTCTGTAACTTCCTCAATAAACTCTTCTTCCCAATCTTGAGTAAAGTTTAGATTTAATCTTTGTAAAACAGAGGTTTGAATGCTAAATTCTAAAGTTGCTTTCTTAAAGTCCTCTGTATTATCAATAACTATTTTAGAATAAGATTCACTTCTTTGATGAGAGAGTAAAGAAGAACTCAATAAGAAAATTAAGATCCCAAAAAAAAATTTTTTTTGCATTTATTTTGGAAGGTTTCTTGAAATATCATACCAATTCTTTAAGTTGTCTAAATACTCTCTTAAAGAATTATCATCTCTTCTCTTGCGATACTCTGCCAGAACATTATCTCTAATTAGACTGAATTGCGGGGGGTTAGCCAACTCTTTTTCTATTAAAAAAATGATTTTATAACCTCCGGAGACTTTTGAGGGCTCTGTAAAAGAGCCGGCTTCTAATTTACGGGCTCGGTTCATCAAACTAGGCCCAATGTATTCCCTTACTTTTGAAAGAGTCATAAGGCTATTTGGTATTTTCAAAGCCGACTCACTACCTAATTCAGAAACAGTATCAAAGCTTATTCCATTTAAAAGCATCTCATATGCTTTGTTTGCTTCAATTAAAGACCTGTTATTAAACTCTTGATCAGAAAAATATATTTGTTGAATTCTTAATCTAGAAGACTTCGTAAAAAAGCCAATATTGTTATTGAAGAAAGATTGAAGTTCATTATTGGAGACTTCATATCTGGCATTTTCCGCTATTATAGTTTTGATCATCTGTTGAACAATTGTTCCTCTTGCGATTGGATTATTATCTAGCATGCCTAAATCTATAGCTCTCTTGATGAGTAACTCTTCCTCAATCATTCTCTCTAATACATATTCTTTATCATTTTGTGTGATCGGGGATCTTTTATCCTTTGCGAGTCCATCAAGCTGAGTAAGGTATTTTTCCATTGGTATAGACCTGTCTTCAATTTTAGCTGCCCAATCATAGTTTGAAAGATTAGATTCCTGAACAACCGAAAATGCTGCCATTACAGCCCCAAGAAAGAGTCCTAAAGATAAGAATACAGTTCTGAGTTTATTTTTATTCATCCTTTACCATTTGAATATGTGGTATTCCATCTTCATCATAAACTTCACCAAAAACCTTAAAACCGTGATCTTCATAAAATTTAATTAAGTACTCTTGAGCAGATATAGTTAAAGAATGAGTAGAAAAAGTTTCTAAGCTTTTTTGTATTCCCTCTTTTACCAATCTCGATCCAATTTTATTTCCTCTATAATTTTCTGAAATAGCAATTCTACCTATTGAGGGAGTGTCGTATTTTATTTTAGGGGGCAATAATCTTAGATACCCTAGCAATACATCGTTAAGCTTAATAAGTAAATGGAGACTGCAATTATCCAACCCATCAGCGTCTAGATACCAAGATTTTTGTTCAACAACAAATATTGATTGCCTGAGACTCAACAACTCGTAAAGTTCTTCTTTACTTAGCTGATCAAACGTCTTCCAAGACCAGCTTAAATTTAACTTGCTCAAACTTACGGACAAATATTTGGGTTGTTTCTATGTATAGCTTCAATTTGGTTAATATCTTCCTCTGTTAAATTCACATCAATACTCCCAATTGCTAATTTGAGCTGTTCCATAGTTGTTGCTCCAATAATATTTGAAGTTACGAAATCTCTTGAATTTACAAAGGCATTTGCCATTACTGAGGGATCCATACCGATTGACATGGCGTAATTGACATAAGATTTAACTGCTTCATTCGCTCCTGGAACTTCATATCTATCTCCTCTCTCAAATAAAGTAGTGCGAGCTCCTTCAGGACGAGCACCATCTATATACTTTCCAGATAGATAGCCTTGCGCTAAGGGAGAATATGCTAATAAGCCAACTTGAGACCTATGATGAAATTCTGACATTCCCTGCTCATAGGTTCGATTTAAAAAGTTATAAGCATTCTGCACCGAAACTACTCTAGGAAGATCAAACATCTCAGAATATTTGATAAACTCTGAAAGTCCCCAGGGTGTTTCATTAGACAATCCTACATATCTTATTTTTCCTGCTTTTACTAGATCAGAAAGAACTCTTAATGTTTCCAGTATTGGGACCGTTTCTGCTTCGTAATGTTTATATCCCAATCCATCAGCACCAAATGTCCCCATTCTTCTATCTGGCCAGTGCAGTTGATATACATCAATATAATCGGTCTGAAGTCTCTCTAAACTAGAATCTATAGCGGTCTCTATATTTTCTCTGTCTAAGAGAGTCCACTCTCCTCTGAACCAATTCATAGGAGCTCTTCCAGCAACTTTAGATGCTAGAATTACTTCATCTCTCTTTCCAGTCTCTTTGAACCAATTGCCAATACATTCTTCAGTTCGTCCTTGAGTATCAGGTTTAGGTGGTATTGGATAGAGTTCGGCAGTATCAAAGAAATTTACCCCCTGCTCTAGTGCATAATTCATCTGCTCATAACCTTCTTCAAAAGTATTTTGT
>CAYVAL010000003.1:0-4979 GCA_964449395.1 uncultured Gammaproteobacteria bacterium
AATACCTTAGAAATTAAACTCCTAAAGCTTTTCTCTTTAACTTAAGAGCTTCAACTCTTTCTTCTTCACCTTCAGTATATGTTACCCACTTCCTAGCTTGATCTTGAACCCTCTTCTTTTTCTCTTTTTGCTTTTCTTTCTTATCGTCGAACTGATCTTCTGCCACATCGATACATTTTCTAAAAGCCTCAATGGCAGGCTCCCATCTCTGATTTTCAAAGTTTATTTGACCAAGAAGCATGTAGGCTGCAGCCTCATCTTTCAAATTGCCTTTCTTGATACCTTGCTTTATTGCTTCTTCTGCATCATTAAACTCATCAAGACTAAAATGTACCTGTCCAAGAAAGATATATAACTCGCCTTCTTTAGATTTAATTGCAGCTTTCTTATAATAAGGTTTGGCTTTCTCTAATTCTTGAGCTGCATGCCAATACTGCGCGGCAGCTTTAAGTGTCTTCTCTTCTTGTTTAACTATTCCCTGATTAAGACCATTCTCTATTACCCTTGCGGCTTTTCTTGGGTTTTCAAACATGAAAAGGAGCTGAGAAAGGGCAGTAAATTCTCGTTGCTTATCTAACAAGCGATCGTCATAAGCAGCTTCAAGTGCAGCCATTTGATCCATCTGTCTGTCTCTTTGGCCGTATAAGCCTGAAAGGTTAGTCCAGTATCTTTTCTTGGGGTAGTGCTGAACTAATATTTCATAAATAGGTAGGACCTCTAGGTCCATCTTTAATTCTGAGTAAAGAGCCATCTTAAGGAGATAATGATTCTCTTTAGCGACGCCTTTGACAGTTTCACCAGTTGCTATCATCTCACCGGTTTCATTACCTTCCTCATCAAGTACAGGTTCTTTTATGGCAATATCTCTAGACTCTTGAATATCTATAGAGATATCTATAGCCTCAACTGACTTTCTGTAATCCTCAATTTGATAATAAGCTTGGGCTATTAGAGCGTAAGCATCAGAGCTTGGCTCTTCTTCGCCTTCTAACCACTCTAAAAGATAATTGATAGCTCTTTGATATTCTTCAGCAATATATGATAACTGTGAAAGAGAAAATAAAGCACCTTGTCTTTCTTGATCATTTGAATCAGGCTCGGCAATTAAATCCTTGTACGCTCTTTCAGCCAAATCATATTTCTCCTGAGAGAAATATATATAACCACGATAGTAAAACATTTTTGATCTATCTGTACTTGTGAATTTAGAATCGACAGCAGCAACTGGCTCCAAAGCGAGTAAAGCCTCATCCCATTGCTCTACTTCAATCAAAGGCACTAGATTTTGCAAAATTCTTTGCATTTTCTTACTAGGCAATTTCGTTCTTCTTCTTTTTTTCTTCTTTTTTTCTTCGTCAGCAGCTTCAAGCGAACTACCTTTGTAATCTAATGGAGAAACTCCTACTGCTACTGGTAATAAACTAAAAACAGTTACAAGAAGAAGAAATTTAATTGGGTAACTTAACTTTTTCATAAATCTTATGCACAACCTTCAGGAGTATAGTCTGCAGGTTTATTTGGATCTTCTATTTTAAACACAATTATAGTTCGTACATTAGGAACTTCAATTGCTTCGCCATCTCGTATTTGAGGCTTATATTTGTATTTCAATGCAGAGCGCATAGCAGCCCTATCAAAGATTCCTGGCGGGATAGACCATTCAACTTCAGGTTCTTTTGTTGAACCTACTTTGGTAACAGTGAATTTGAGCATCACACAGCCTTCTATTCCTCTCTCTAAAGCCCTTCTAGGGTAAACAGGGGGCACTTGGAAGATAGGAACATAAGATCCATCAGCAAAGACACCAGCTTTTTTACCCTTAAAACTTAGATTTGGTCTTGCTGCAGATGTATCTAAATCAGCCGGTGGTGTCATATCAAATTCAGGTGGTGTTGTTTCAGGTGGAGGTTCTTCTTCTTGTGGACGTTCCATGTCCATCATTAATTCAAGCTCTCTCTCTGGCATAATAACATCAGCTATCTTTATGGACTTGTCGTTTAATTCAACATCTCCTACATCGATCAACCACTGCATTCCATAGAATATAGCAACTGTAAGAAATAGTGATCCTGTTAGAGTTGCCCCTAACATTTTGAGATTTTGTTCTGCAAAAAATCCCATAGAATTTAAAATTTAGGTTCTGAAGCTAAAGATATTGCGTAAACACCTGCCTCTCTAGATTGATCCATTACTTGTATTATTGCGTCCGCTTGAGCCTTTTCGTCAGCCTGTATCACAACTGAACCTTGTGGATTATCCGCAAGAAGCTTCGTAATGTTGGCTTTGACCTGCCTTACATCTACTCTTCTGCCATCAATCCAAATATCATTAGTTGCTCCAATTGCGATAAGGATTGCAGCATTCTCTTGGATATTGGAAGTCTCGGCATCTGGTCTATTAACTTCAAGACCTGGCTCTTTAATAAAGTTAGCAGTAACAATAAAAAAGATTAGAAGGATAAAAACTACATCCAACATCGGTGTTAAATTTATGTCTTCTTCTTCTGCTACTGCACTACTTATAGGTGATCTTCTCATAACTAATTTCCTATTCTGCGACCAATCGGTCGACTAATAAATCTTTCTCTTTTTGAGCTTTATTGACTAAAAATTGGTTTGCTAGAGTTCCAGTTAAAGCCACTGCCAGTCCAGCCATAGCGGGAATAGTTGATCTAGATACTCCACCAGCCATAGCTTTCGCATCGCCTCCACCAGTTACAGCAAGTAGGTGAAAAACCTCTATCATTCCTGTAATTGTTCCAAACAATCCGAATAACGGTGCAATTCCAACACACATCTTTATTAACCCAAGATTTTTGTCTATTCTTATAACATTCTCAGCTATGAGCATATCTCGAATAGCTTTAGAATTCCAAGAGCTTTTGTTTTGTCTTGTATCCCATTCACTTACAGAAAGCCCTAGATGAGTTTTGTGAGTGAAGAAGTAAAACCACATTCTCTCAAAAATAAGAAACCACATAACAAATGCAAGAAGACCTATCAGATATAGAACATCTCCGCCTCTTTGCATAAATGCAAAAAGAGCATCTGAAAAGTTATAAAAGAATTGCATACTTTCTTTTTATATCTAATTACTTCCTTCAGAACGTTTTGCAGCCATACCAGTACTAGATTCCTCAATAGTTCCTAATATTCCTCTTGAGATATTATTGACAGTTGCGTACATGAAAGTTGTTGGTATTGCTACCATCAATCCAAGCCATGTAGTGACAAGGGCTGTAGAAATACCACTAGCCATTGTCTTTGGATCGCCAGTACCGAATAAGGTAATCATCGTAAACGTTTCTATCATACCAATGATAGTTCCAAAGAGACCCATCAAAGGAGCGACGACTGAAACAATCTTAAGCACCCAATTCAATCCTTCAACAGTTGGACGTTCTTTAAGAATTTGCTCAGCCATCTTGAGTTCCAATGTCTCAGTATCGGCAGCTTTATCATCTTCAGCAATCTTTAAAATTCTTCCTAAAGCATTATCGTTAGTTAAAGTAGTGGATCCAGCTTGTGCAATGACACCACCCCTTATATTCCAAAGCTCATAGAACCTCCAAATAAAGAGAAGCGTTGCTAGCAACCCAATAGCCATTAACATATATCCAACAGGTCCACCTTCTTGCATTTTTCCCCATGTACCTGGCATAGATATTAGACTTGCTAACAATGAACCTCCTTGAGGTCCTGTTGGGTCAACTGCAAATTGAACAGGGAAAGTGTCTCCGCTTAAAATATCAGAAGTTTGTGAAGTATATCTTCCGGCTGGTTGGGAAGGCAGTTCAGAATATGCACCTCGTGATGGTGAATAAGTAAGGTACTGTCCATCTGAAACTACATTGAAATTACCCACTCTAACAACATCTCTATTTTCAACATTTCCATCTGTTGTAATAACTTCAGTATTAAATTTAACAACTTCTCCAGAAGCGTTGATCTCTCTTTGCAATTCATACCACAATGTTTCTAATTCATCGATAGAAGCAAGCTTAATACCCTCATTCATCTTAGAACCTAGGGCTCTCATAAATTCTTCCCTATCTTTTCCAAATTGGGCTGCAGTAATAGATTGCTCCATTATGTTACGAGCTTCTGTAGTATTTCCGGCTAAATGGCCAAATATTTCATTAAGCGATCCCAGTCTTTCTCTTAATTGTTCTTCCGCGACTACAAGTAGTGCCTCATTTGCTTCAAACTTTTGTTCTAATCTTGCTGCCTCTTTTTCTAATCTAGCTCTTTCAGCTTTTGCATCAGAAAGCATCTTGGCCTGTTTATTTTTTTCATTTCTAAATTGGGCTTCTCTTGCTCTTTGTTGTCTTGTATCGGCAAATTGACCTTGCTTAACAATTTCTAAAAGTTCTTGAGGGTTAGAAGGCTGGACAGCCTCTTCTTCTCCTTCGTCTTCAGCAATCGCGACAGAAGAAGCAATTCCAAAAGTTAGAATAAATATAAAAAGTTTTAATTTGTTCATCTTAGTTAGCCTCCGTAGCTGCAGGTAGAGGTAATTCCATTAGATCCACTGTTGCCAGTTTATTTGCAATTCTTAAACCTCTTTTTGTTGGATTTCTATAGCTATTATCTAGCTCTTCCCAAGACCTTGTTGAGTTATTCCAGGCATGAGTTTGAGTTTCATCAGCAGTTTGGAAAACCATAGCCAGTCTCCCTACTCTAAGAATATTGCCTTCTCTTAATTCACCATTTATTACAATACTATCTTTATAAGCATCAATTTTTCTGCCGAACTCTGCTTCCACATTAAATGTTTCAAGAACTTGCCTTAGACCTTCAGCTGGAGATACAGTCGGATTATCAAGGGCCGCTTTAGCAAAAGCAATACGCTCATTTCTTTCAGCTAAATTAAATGGTAAGTCTAGCTCGATGGATGTCTCTATCCCGGCCAGCATTCTTCTTGTGAAAGGTGGAATTTGTCTCTGCATAACCTGAGCTTCCTTCATGGTCTTGTCGATC
>CAYVAL010000003.1:4989-21296 GCA_964449395.1 uncultured Gammaproteobacteria bacterium
TCTTTTAAGCGCTCTTCTTGACGTTGTATCTGTTGTCTCATTTGAGCGTTGTATACTCTTAAACCTTCAATTTGCTTGCTTACTGTTTTGAATTCACTGACGATTACAGAAGTTTGTTCTTCCATTTCATCAATTTTTGATTGAGATGTTTTCTCTGCAGCTTGTCTGGATTGACCAACATCCAACAAAGGTTGAATTTGATCACCTAACATCAAACTGGAAACTGATATTCCAGCCAGCATAAAAACAAATTTGAAAAGACGCGTCATAGCTATCTCCTAATTTCTAAAAATTCTTATTTAATATATCCGCAAAGTAGATGAAACTTGAGTGTTTTGCAACCACATTATTTCACCTTCCCCATTACGAACGGTTAAACTATAGAGACAAATAACGCTTATTGCAACGCAAAATAGAAAGACACAAAACCAAATAATAGATCATGTCAAATTTTGAATTCTTAACAATTCTTTATATTTTTAATTTCTTTATTTTCTTAATTATTTTTTTCAGGAGTCTAGTAAAAAAAAGTCCAAGGTTATTAATTAAATATCTTTTTTTACCAATTATATTTACTCTGATATTAAGTCTTATCTTACAGAATTATCTGAGTATCTCTGACATATCATCTAGGCAACTGATAGCAAATACGCTGATTTCAATCTGGTGTCTTAAAACTTTTTCTTCCTACAATTCTCTAAAAAGAACCTTACTAAATGACTTGCTGGATGGCTTGAGAGAATCTATCTTACGAAAAGAATTTCTGAGAATTATTCGGTCCCTTTTGAAATTATCGTCCATACAATTCATTTGTTTCGGTTCGCTTTTTTCTATTAATTATCTCTCGGGATATTCAGAGCTAAGAATGCTAGATATTCTAGGTATCGTAATATCTATCGTTGGAATAACAATTGAGATACTTAGTGAAAAAGAACTGAAAAGATCCTCAAATAATAAATCAAAAATTGTGACAACTGGTCCATGGTCTCTCAGCAGACATCCTAACCTTATAGGTGTATTCTTATTCTTTTCAGGTGTTCAGATTCTAGCTCTCAATGCCGTAGGTTCTAATTGGTCTCTCATAGGTCTATTCTTTTTATCTTTTATAATATTTAGGGAATTGATACCTAAAACTGAAAAAAAACTAAATCTTAAATTTCCAGAATATTCCAGCTATATGGAAACCGTTCCTAAGCTCTTTACCTTAAATTGAAAATGAAAAATGCATAAACTTATCCCACACCTATTTTTAACATTTTTTCTTGGCGTGCTAGCCAATAATCGAGCACGTTTCTTAAAAAATCTTTTTATAAGAATTTTTATATCTATATATAAGCCTAATATGGATGAAGCTATTCATTCTGATATAGATAAATACACTTCTTACAATGACTTTTTTACAAGGCGACTTAAAGAGGGCTCTAGAAAGATTGACTCTTCTCTAGATGTTTTTATTTCTCCCGTCGACGGTGAAATAGTAGATCATGGGCAAATCAAAAAAGGCCAACTTATACAGGCAAAAGATTATAAATATTCTCTAAACGATCTCACAGGCAAGGATTATGAAGATAACTTCGATGAAGGTTACTTCATAACAATATACTTAGCTCCAACAGATTACCATAGGATACATTGTCCTTTTGGAGGCAAAATAACTGCCTCAAGACACTTAGGCGAATCATTATTTAGTGTAAATAAAGCTGCTCAAGATTCTATTCCTAATCTGTATATAAAGAATGAAAGGTCTGTTTTAGAAATGGATTGTGAGAAATTACAATACAGTCTTGTTTCAGTAGGAGCCTCTGTTGTTGGCAGTATAGTGCCTTACTGGAGTGACAGCGAAAGAGTGTCTAGAAAGAAACTTATAGAGGACTGGAATAAGGGCCCAAATGAAAAAACTAAGGTTCAAAAAGGCGATGAGCTTGCACATTTTAGAATGGGGTCAACAGTAATACTTATCTTTGAAAATTTAGAGAATATAGATTTAGATTCCTTGAACGAAAATATGCGAGTAAAATTTGGTGATAAATTACTTTCATTAAAAAATATATAAGGAAAAAAAATTGGTAACTTATTCAACTAGCGACTTCAAAGTAGGGTTAAAAATAATAATTGATAACGATCCTTGTGTAATTATTGAAGAAGAATTCAATAAACCTGGTAAAGGGCAAGCTTTCAGTAAAATTAAATTTAGAAACTATTTAACAGGCAGAGTTGGGGAGAAAACTTGCAAGGTTGGAGAATCACTTGAAGCGGCAGACGTCGAAGAGCTTGATATGCAATTTCTATATAGCGATGGAAATGCCTGGTTTTTTATGCATCCAGATACTTACGAACAGGTGCCCGTAAATATGAATATATTAGGTGAATTAGAGAAATGGGTCACTGAAGAAGATGTTTGCAAAGTTCTACTATGGAACGAAAACCCAATTTCTGTTTTTGCACCTACTTTCGTTGATCTTGAGGTTACTGAAACTGATCCAGGTGTAAAGGGAGATACCGCTACCGGAGGCTCAAAACCCGCAACACTTTCCACAGGAGCTATAGTAAAAGTTCCTCTCTTTGTTTCTGCAGGTGAAGTAGTAACAATAGATACGAGAAATGGTGAGTATCAAGGTCGTAAGTAGACTGTTTCATGAAAGAGAAAATTCAAGACAGCCTTAAAGGCATACTGAGTGACTTATATAGTAACTCAGACTTTGATATTGATCAGTGTGTTATTAATATTCAAGAGAATAAAGACAAAGAGCATGGCGATCTAGCTTCTAATATAGCGCTTATTCTAGCTAAACCTCTTAAAAAGCAACCTAAAGAAATAGCAAATGAAATAATAGAGCAATTCATTGTTGATAAAGATATTATAAAGGTAGAAGTCGCAGGACCTGGATTTATAAACTTTTTCTTATCAAAAAGCTCTCATGGTGAGGTGCTCAAAGATATCCTTGCAGATAAAGATAATTTTGGAAAAGTTCAATCCAATAACAAGAAAGTTCTTATTGAGTATGTATCGAGCAATCCCACTGGTCCCTTGCATGTAGGCCATGGCAGAGGAGCGGTGTTCGGGTCGGTTTTATCAAGACTTCTCAAGGAAGCAGGGTTCGAAGTCGATGAAGAGTACTACGTTAATGACTTTGGCAGACAAATGAATATTTTGTCTACAAGTCTATGGATAAGATATGCACAGCTCTTCGATGATCAAATTAAAATGATAAAGAATGGATACCAAGGTGATTATCTAATCTCGGTAGCGAAAAAGCTTAAAGAAATTAAATCCGATGAGTTTTACAAGGACAAGAGCGCTATCTCCAGCCTGTTAAGTTCCAATCAAGAATCAGAAGATGAAACCTTCACAGACCTTTTAATTGATACCTTAAGAACTGAACTTGAAAGCAATTTTGTTTATTTAAGAAATTTTGCTCTAGAAGAGATTATAGATCTGATTAAGAAAGATCTAATAGACTTCGGGGTTGACCATAACAAATGGTTTTATGAATCTTCTCTCTATCATGAGAAAGAAGACGCAGAAAACAAAGTTGATAAAGCTATCAACAATCTTAAGTCTAATAAATTCGTTTATGAAAAAGATGATGCTATATGGTTTAAATCTTCTGACTTTGGAGATGACAAAGACAGAGTTTTAAGAAGAGGTAACGGAGAATATACGTACTTTGCTTCTGATGTTGCCTACCATATAGATAAATATGACAGAGGGTACGATAGAGTGATTAATATATGGGGTTCTGATCATCATGGTTATCTGCCAAGGGTAAAAGCAGCAATGGAAGCTAGCAAAAGAAATATTGAGAAACTTGAAGTTGTTTTTATTCAATTTGCCAACCTTATCAGGCAAGGTAAAAAAGTAACCATGTCCACTAGAAGTGGAGAATTTATAACCCTTAAAGAACTTATAGATGAGGTTACCAGTGAAGCTGCAAGGTTTTTTTATATTAACAGGAAGGCCGATCAACATTTAGATTTTGATTTAGATTTGGCTAAAGAACAATCAAAAGATAATCCGCTTTATTACATCCAATACGCACATGCTCGTATATGTAGCGTTCTACGAAAATCGGATGTACAGGAAGATAAACTTAATAAATGTGATCTAGCCTTATTAGATTCTGATAAAGAAGTGGAGATACAAAAAATGCTCAAGCAATACCCCACTTTAATAGAAAGAGCAGCACTCTCAAGTGAACCTCATCTAATCTGTTATTACCTTAAAGATTTAGCCAGTATTTTTCATAGCTACTACAATAGTGAGAAATTCCTAGTTGAAAATCAAGATCTCATGAATTCCAGATTATATTTATTAATGGGGGTCAAGCAGGTTATATCTAATGGACTCTCTGTATTAGGAATTAGTGCTCCTCAAGAGATGTAAAGCAGTGATCTCAACCAATATCCAGAAGATTAATTCAGAGATTAAAAAAAACTGTGAGCTTTCGGGCAGGAATCCAGAGAAGCTAGTATTAATTGGTGCAAGTAAATCTCAACCCGTAGAAAAAATTCAAGAAGCTTATGAAGCAGGACTAAAGAATTTTGGAGAAAATTACCTTCAAGAGGCAGAGAGCAAAATAGGGAATTTAAGTGAGACTATTATTTGGCATTTTATAGGCTCCATACAATCAAGAAAAGCAAAGAAAATTGCTGAAATTTTTGATTGGGTGCATACCTTAGATAGCGTAAAAGTTGCAAAAAAACTTAATGATTCACGGCCCAAATCTAAAGGCGCTCTTAATGTCTGTATTCAATTAAACATTGACTTAGAAGAAACTAAATCAGGAATATATGAAGAAGACCTTGAGCACTTTTTAGAAGAGATGCTAAGTCTAGAAAATATTAAAGTTCGAGGGCTTATGGTAATTCCGAGACCAAGAGAAACTTTAGAGGAACAAATAGAAATTTTTAGGAAAATAGAGAAAATATATTCCTCATTCTCCAACAAAGTAATTGGATTTGATACTTTATCAATGGGCATGTCTACAGATTATGGTGCAGCGATCCAAGAAGGCGCTACAATGATAAGAATAGGAACAGGTATATTTGGCCCTAGAAAATGAAAGAAATTAACGAGGTAATAGGTTTTATAGGTGCCGGCAATATGGCAACTGCTTTAATATCGGGCTTAGTTAATGGCAAGCATGATCCATCAAGAATTATTGCTTCCTCCCCAGAGGAAGAGCACTTAAAAAAACTTTCCAATGAATATGGAATAAATACAACACATAATAATCTTGAAATATTGGAGTTAGCTGATGTAGTCATTTTGGCGGTCAAACCAAATATCATTAGTTCTGTCCTAGAAGAAATCAAGGAAAAGACTCTTCAAAAAGACCACCTTTTCATTTCTATAGCAGCGGGAATAAAAATAGAAAAGCTTGAATCACTTTTAAAAGAATCTGCAAGAGTAATAAGAGCAATGCCGAATACTCCAGCCAGTATCATGGAAGGGGTGACAGCAATAGCACCTAATAAAAACGCTAGACCATTAGATATAGAAAATGCGAAATTACTATTTGAATCTGTAGGTACAGTGGCTGAAATAAAGGAAAAAGATATAGATATTTTTACTGCATTAATTGGCTCTGGTCCGGCATATGTTTTTTATCTAATAGAATCCCTATTGGAATCCTCAGAGAGCCTTGAACTTCCTAAAGAGGAAAAAATAAATTTACTTGCTTCAATGATTTCGGGCTCTGCAAACCTTGCAAAGCAAGTAGATGATTCGCCTGAGTCCCTAAGGAAGAAGGTCACTTCTCCCGGGGGAGTTACCCAAAGAGCAATTGAGGAATTTGAAATAAATAATCTTAAAAATCTTATTAAGAAGTCGATGAAAGTGGCCGAAAAAAAATCAATTGAACTAGGAGAAAGTTAATGTCCGAAGCAACTTTTTTCCTTTTCAAGGCGTTAATGGATGTTTTTACAGTTGGTGTTGTCTTTAATTTCTTATTTCGTTTACTGAAGGTTGATTACTATAATCCCCTTGTGCAGGGAATCATAAGTGCCGTTGATTTACCAAGCCAAATTTTAAGATCTGTATTAAAACCTATTAAAAATATTGATCTATCATCTTTTTTAGTAGCTGTATTCATCCAGGCTGGGGCGTTTTACTTAGCAGCAATAGCCGGTTCGATAGACTACGAACCATTAAAAATTCTTATGTGGTCATCCTACTCTGTCATTCTTTTAATACTAAAAATGATTTGGTGGATTCTCCTCGGTGGCATAATTCTAAGTTTCATAGCCGGTACTAATTTTCATCCTGCTATTGTCTTAATTAGACAAATGTCTGATACGCTTTTTAATCCTTTTAGGGTCTTTTTACCTCCGATGGGAGGTCTAGACTTCTCTCCGATATTTGCATTTATTCTTCTAAACTTCTTACAGGCTATCTTTGTCCAATTCGCTATAGAATCGGGTTTGCCTGTTTGGCTGTCTGTTGGTTTCTAGCATTTTATTCAATATAATAATCTTTTCGCCGATTTGACATAGCTTGCGGGCGTTTAATTGAAATACAGCTAATGCATTAAATTAAACCTGTTTAGCAAAGGCGAACAGGTTTTTTTATGGATGATTCATTACTTTTGGTGGAACCTAGCAAGATTACTCTAAACGGTAGTATTGATCTTGAGTGCGGAAAAACACTAAAAACTGTAGAGTTGGTATACGAAACGTATGGATCTCTAAATTCTGATGCATCTAATGCAATATTGATTTGTCATGCTCTCAGTGGCAACCATCATGCAGCGGGAACATATGAAGGAGAGAAAAGACCTGGTTGGTGGAATTCCCTAATAGGTCCAGGCAAAGCTATTGATACCAATAAATTTTTTGTTGTTTGCCCAAATAATATAGGGGGCTGTCATGGATCTATTGGACCATCGTCAATCAACATTGAAACTGGAGATTATTTTGGACCTGACTTTCCAATTATCACAGTTAAAGACTGGGTAAGATCTCAGGCAATGCTATCAGACTACTTGGGGATAGATAGATGGCATGCGGTAGTTGGAGGCAGCCTGGGGGGAATGCAAGCACTTGAATGGTCTCGTCTCTTTCCTAAAAGAATAAAAAAAGCAGGAATTATTGCTGCAGCTCCAAAATTGAGTGCACAAAATATTGCTTTCAACGAAGTAGCTAGGCAGGCAATAGTAAATGATCCTGATTTCAATGAAGGAAGATATCGCGATAAAGACACATCTCCGAAACAAGGGTTGAGATTGGCTCGGATGGTAGGCCATATAACCTATCTTTCAGAAGAAGCTATGAGAAGTAAGTTTGGAAGGGAGTTAAGAGAGGAGAAATTAAATTTTGGTTTTGATGCTGAATTTGAAATTGAAAGCTACTTAAGATATCAAGGTGATGTTTTTTCTGAGAACTTTGATGCGAATACTTACCTCATAATGACTAAAATTTTGGATTACTTTGACCCTGCAAGTGAATTTAATGGAGAGCTTGCTCATGCATTTAGAGATATTGAAGCTCAAATATTAGTTGTGTCCTTCTCTACAGATTGGCGATTCTCTCCTGAAAGGTCAAAAGAAATTGTTAATGCGCTCATTGAGGCTAAGAAGAATGTAAGCTACTTAGAAATTAATAGTCCTCATGGTCATGACTCGTTCCTATTTGATGAACCAGATTATGTAAAAGGCTTGGCATCATTTTTAGAAAATTAAATGGATACCATTGAAGTTATAAAAGATTGGATAGACAAGGACTCACAAGTCCTGGATCTGGGGTGTGGTAATGGAAAAATCTTAAATATCCTAACCAAAGAATTGGGAGTAACTGCACTTGGAGTAGAAATAAACCAAGACAATCTAAATGAATGTATAAAATCGGGACTCAATGTCATACAGCAAAATATTGATGAAGGTTTAAGTAATTTCAGTGATAGAAGTTTTGATGTAGTTATTATGAGCCAAACTATTCAGGTACTTAAAGAGCCTAAACAGGCTTTATTAGAAGTTACAAGAATAGGAAAAGAAACTATCGTTACTATTCCAAATTTTGGTCACTGGGCAACAAGGGTAAATTTATTACTTTCTGGAAGAATGCCGATTACAGGAGCGCTACCTAATAATTGGCACGACACAGAAAACATTCATCTATGTACCATAAAAGACTTCGAAGTACTCTGCTCTGAATGTGGTATAGATATTTTAGAAAAACGCTTTTTTAACGGATCAGGGAAAGAGAAAGGTCTTACTCAGATTATTCCTAATGCATTTGCTGCAACGGCAATCTATAAAATTTCTAAATGAAGTTAGTTGTTGCTACAAAGAATCAAGGTAAATTAAAAGAATTCAAACAATTAGCTGAGGCATCACCTTACAATTTTATTCCAATCCCTGAATATATAGAAGATCTCCCACCGGAAACAGGAAATACCTTCTATGATAATGCCCTCATAAAGGCAAAATTTATTTCAGACAGTCTTGGAGTCCCTGCAATAGGAGATGACTCGGGATTAGAAGTCGATGCTTTGAATGGAGAGCCAGGGATATTCTCTGCTAGGTATTCTGAAACTGGCTTAGATAAAGACAATTGTTTGAAACTTCTTAGTAGTTTAGAGGAAATTTCATCTCCACAAAGGTCAGCAAGATTTAAGTGCTGCCTGGTAGCTTATTTTGAAGGAAAGATCATAAAAAGCTATGGAACGTTAGAAGGAAAAATAGCAGAGAACTTTAAAGGCTCAAATGGATTTGGGTATGACCCTATTTTTGTTACCTCGAGTGGATTGCACTTAGCAGAAATGAATAAAATTGATAAAAATAAGATATCACATAGGTCTGAAGCCTTTAAGCTTCTTCTTAAAGACTTACCTCAGTTATTTAAATAATCTTTTCTAAGATCAGCTCATTTAATTTTCTGCCAGAAGCTAGGGCTTTCCTTTCAAAAGAAGTTTGTGGTAAATCTATTAAGTAACTTTCTAACTCATTATTTTCTAAGACTTTCCAATCATTATTCTCAAAAAGTAGCTTCTGAGTTTCCTGAAAATAATGATCCCAATCAGTTTTAAAATAAAAAACGCCACCAGCTTTAAGTTTCTTATTTAATAGATCAATGAAACTCTTTTGTAAGAGTCTTCGTTTGTGATGTTTGCGTTTCGGCCACGGGTCAGGATAAAACATGAGAATCAAATCAAAACAATCATCAGGGACCTTCTCTTCCAGAAATGGAACTATATCTTCATTAAGAATACTTATGTTATCAAGGCTGTCCTCATCAGCCCTACTAAGCAACGAACCTATGCCTGACAGATAAACCTCTGCTCCTAGAACTGACATTTCAGGATTTGTTTTAGCTAGATGAATTGTTGTCTCTCCCGCTCCAAACCCTATGTCTAATGCTGACGGTTCTTCAACCCAAGAAGGTTCCAGATCTTTCTTACTATCTATATTAAATTTTATCCAAAGTTCTTTAAGGGCTCTTTTTTGGTTGGAGGTAATTCTTCCTCTCCTTAAAACAAAGCTTTTTAATCGATCTTGGATAAGCATGCTAATCTTCAGAAGAGAAAGCTTGCTTTATTTTTTTCATCGCATTTTTTTCAATTTGTCTTATACGTTCAGCAGAAATATCATATTTCTCTGCAAGCTCATGAAGGGTTAGTTTTTCATCGGCTAACCACCTATCTTGCAGAATATCTCTGCTTCTATCATCTAATTGGTTTATGGCGCCATATAGTTGATCAGCATTAGTTTCATTTATGGTGTTTTTCTCAAAAATTTCAGCCGGATTAGCTTCTGTATCTTCCAAAAATTGTGACGGGGCATAAGAAGCTTCTTCATCATCAGACTCAGTCATAGGATCAAAAGACATATCGATTCCGCTTAATCTTTTTTCCATTTCTCTTACTTCAGAAGTCTTTACACCCAGGTCTTTTGCCATTAATTCTACTTCTTCCTCAGTTAACCAGCCCAACCCTTTCTTTTTGCTTCTTAAATTAAAAAATAATTTTCTCTGTGCTTTGGTGGTAGCTATTTTTACAATTTTCCAATTCTTAAGTACGTACTCATGTATTTCTGCTTTTACCCAATGAACGGCAAACGAAACCAGCCTAACACCCATTTCAGGATTAAACTTCCTGATTGCCTTCATTAAGCCGACGTTACCTTCTTGAATAAGATCTGCTTCAGATAGTCCATAGCCTGAATAGGTCTTCGCTATGTATATTACAAATCTCAGATGAGCCAGAACGAGCTTTCTGGCTGCATCTAGGTCATTTCTGTAATATAAATCTTCTGCAAGCTTCTTTTCCTCTTCTGAAGTTAATATCCCAATACTATGAACTGAATTGATGTATGCTTGAAGGTCTCCTCCAGGAGATAACATCTCCATCTCTTGTAGAGCTGTACCTGCAGAATTTTCACTTTTGAGCTCTTTTTTAGGCATAATCTATGCGAATTTTACATTTATAGTGAATATAGGTGCAAATTTAGGTAATTAACAAAGAATTAATCTAGAAATAGATCTATGTAACAACATGAAAGCTATTGGAATCATAAATACTAAATTAGTAGTTGAAGAAATTGAAATGCCCGCTCCGAAGGAGGATGAAGTACTCATTAAAGTAAAAGCAGCGGGCCTGAACAGAGCTGATATCGCACAAAAAAATGGTCTTTACCCTCCTCCGCCTGGAGCAAGTGAAATACTGGGACTTGAATGTAGTGGAATTATTGAAGCAGTTGGAACAAAAGTTACCTCAAAGAAACCTGGAGATGAAGTAATTGCATTACTGTCTGGCGGTGGATATGCCGAATATGTTACGTGTCCTGAATTTCATGCCATCAAAAAGCCAATCAATATTGACTGGTTCGATGCTGCTTCAATACCAGAGGTTTATGCAACTTGTTGGTTAAATCTATTTATGGAAGCTTCTATGCAAGCTGGAGACAAAGTGGTATTTCATGCAGGAGCAAGTGGTATTGGAACTGCAGGTATACAACTAGCTAAAGCATTTGGTTGCGAAAGTTTTGTAAGTGCCGGGTCTAAAGAAAAAATAGAATTTTGCTTAAACTTAGGTGCCTCTTCTGGAGAAATTAGATCTGAAGATATATTCGCAAAGGTTCAAGCTTGGGCCCCACAAGGAGTAGATATAATTCTAGATCCAGTTGGCGCTAATTATTTTGAAAAGAATCTTAGTGTTCTAGGAATGGAAGGCAGGCTAGTTATTATAGGACTTATGGGAGGTGCCCAATCTAATATAAATCTGGGCCACTTAATGATCAAGAGACAGCGGGTAATAGGTTCAACTATACGTGCCAGGAGTAAAGAAATAAAAAATCAAGTTATGAAAGCTCTAGAAGATAAAGTACTACCCCTTTTTGATTCAGGTGTGCTCAAGCCTATTGTGCATCAGGTTCTGCCTTTATCAGATTGTACTAAAGCTCATGAAATTATGGAGTCCAATGAGAATATAGGGAAAATTATTCTTAATCTAGATTAGTTCTTCAAATAAAACTTTCCAGGGATAAATCGGATCGCCCGAACAAAAGAATAAAGGGTTCTTTTTCTCAGATATAAATTCATATCGCAGAGCTTTACCGCTTAGGTCAGAAACTATGCCTCCAGATGCTTCTACTACTGCTTGACCTGCAGCTATATCCCATTGATAAGTGGGACCTAGTCTGCTGTAAATATTTGCCCTACCCTCTGCAACGCGACACAATTTTAAAGAGCTGCCTGTTGGTAGCTCTTCAACTGATTTAAATTTTTTTCTACAAAGATCTATAAACAGTTGATCTTGCTTACTTTTGTGGCTCTTACTTACTGTTACTAAGCAGTGCTCTTCGGACTGCTTTTTTGCACTAATGGAAATCTTATCTTCATTAACTATCTTATAAGCTGCACCAGCAAAACCCAGGAATGTTTCGTTAATTGCTGGAGCTGAGACAACCCCCAAGATGGGCTTACCTTCTTCAATAAGAGCAACATTAACAGTAAATTCTCCATTTTTATTAATAAACTCTTTTGTGCCATCTAAAGGGTCAATTAACCAAAATTTTTCTAAGTTACTATCTTGACGATCTCCCTCTTCAGATAATATGGGAATACTCGAGTCTATCGACGTCAAGTAAGAGAAAAGAACTTCATGAGATTTCTTGTCGGCGATTGTGACTGGCGATCCATCACTCTTGTCCTCCACAATAAAGCGTTCAGAGTTATAAATATCCATAACCTCAATTGAAGCTAACTCCACTGCCTTGATAACTTGATCTGAGAATTCTGTTAATTGTGAAACTTCCATTTCTTGAAACTATGTTTTCTTCTACAATATATCATCCAAAGATCATATAAAAAATTAATATGGAAAATAAAGACAAGTTAATAGAAAGTGCTCAAGAATTAAAAAGAGGTTTAGATCTGCTTAGCAGAGACAGGAAAGTTGTCATGCCTCACAATAAAGCCTTTGATCATGTAGATCAGCTCAAGGTGAAAGTTGATGAAATCATCAATTTAGCAGAAACTGTCTAGAGATAAGGAGATAAAAATGGAATACACATGCTTTGACGTAGAAATAAAAGACAAAATAGCTCATATAAAAATGTCGAGACCGGACGAATTTAATTCTATGAATAAAGCTTTCTGGTCAGAACTCCCACACCTGGTAGAAAGCATATCAGATGATGCATCAGCTCGAGTTATTGTTCTCTCTGGAGAAGGAAAACACTTTTGTGCAGGAATGGACTTGGCAAATTTTTCACCTTCCGACAAACAACCGAACGCACATATGGGCATGAGAAAAGAATCTGGCTATAGGGTCACCCTTGATCTGCAGCATACAATTACTTGCTTAGAGAAAGCTAGAATACCTGTGATAGCAGCAGTGCAAGGAGCTTGCGTAGGAGGAGGGGTTGATCTAGCAACTGCAACAGACATGAGATATTGCACAAAAGATGCATTCTTTTGTATTCAGGAAATAAATATTGGAATGGCAGCCGATGTAGGAACTCTTCAAAGAATACCCAGGCTTATACCTGAAGGTGTGGTTAGAGAATTAGCATATACAGGCAGAAGGTTCTTACCAGAAGAGGCAATGAAACATGGACTGGTAAATCAAATTTTTGAAAACAAAGAAGAGATGATGGAAAAAGTTATGGAAGTAGCTGCCGATATTGCCTCTAAAGGTCCACTGGCGATAGCAGGGACAAAAGAATCTCTAAATTATGGAAGAGACCATACAATTGAAGAGGCTCTTAATCATATAGCTTTATGGAATACAGCAGTTGGAATAGGCGATGAAATGTCTGTGGCCTTTAAAGCGAAAGCTGAAAATACTGAACCAGATTTTGAAGATATGTTGCCTAGAAGAAAATATTTAGACGGGGAAGTTGGCGTTTAGTTTTTTCTTAAAAAAACTGGCAAATTTTCCTTTGACTCTTTCTTACTGTAACGATATCCATCAAGATTAAACTCAATAAGGTCTTCTGGTTTCTTGATTTGATTTTGGATAATAAAACGCGACATTAAACCCCGTGCTTTTTTAGCAAAGAAGCTTACAATCTTGTACTGTCCATTTTTATAGTCCTTAAAAACTGGATTAATAATTGGAAGATTTATTTGATCCTTTTTAATAACTGAAAAATATTCTACCGAGGCTAGATTGACTATAGCTTTAGAACGATTATCCATTGCAAAGTCATTCAATAACTCTGTTACTTTAGAACCCCAGAATTCATATAAATTATTTCCACGGTTATTTTTCATCTTTGTTCCCATTTCCAATCGATAGGGATACATTAAATCAAGTGGTTTTAACAATCCGTAGAGTCCAGATAATATGCAAAGATTTTTATTGGCATACTTAATTTCTGCTTTTGAAAGTGAGCTGGCGTCTAAGCCCTGATAAACATCTCCTTTAAAAGCAAAGATAGCCTGTCTCGCACTCTCTGATGGTTTTGTAGGCCTTGACCAATTCATATTTCTATCAAAATTTAGAAGAGCCAGTTTTTCACTTAAGCCCATAAGAGAAGAAAGGTCATCAGGATTTTTTTGCTGAAGTTCTTTTATTAATAATTCACTATCAGAAAGGAGAGGTGCTACAGAAAAGTCTTTAACATCCAATTCAGACTCATAATCCAAAGTCTTGGCTGGTGATACTAAAATCAACATTAACTCAAACCTAAGACCAGTTTAGCCATTATATTTCTTTGAATTTCATTAGAACCCGCGTAAATACTGGCCTTTCTATAATTGAAATATCTAGGGGCCGCTGTATTTGCAAATCTACTGCCTATAGCAGGTTCATTATTGCCAATTTCAGGTCCCGGGTTATTAAAAGGAATACCGTAATATCCAACTAATTCAACAGCCAATTCTGTTATGGCCTGCCCTATCTCGGTACCTCTTGTTTTTAGCAATGAAGACTCTGGCCCCACATTCTGGCCAGCTGTTAAGCTTCCTAATATTCTAAGTTCAGTTGCTTCCATTGCATTGATTTGTACTTCAAGTTTTGCAACCGATTCCATAAAACTTAGATCTTCTGATAGCTTAGCTCCGCTAGCATCTTCTGCTTCAGCCTTTGCCTTTATTTGTTGCAGTTGTTGATAAAGCTCAGATGAGTAACCATTACCTCTTTCAAACTCAAGAAGGTATTTTGCGTAAGTCCATCCTTTACCTTCTTCTCCAATTAAATTCTCTTTAGGGACTTTTACATCTTCAAAAAAGACTGTGTTTACCTCATGGTGTCCTATTGGTGTGTTATCTAGAGTGTTTATAGGTTGCACTTCAATACCTTCCGAGTGCATATCAATAAGTAAAAAAGAAATACCTTTCTGTCTAATATCTTCCTGACTAGTTCTAACTAAACAAAAAATCATATCTGCATGTTGTGCCATAGTGGTCCACGTTTTAGCGCCATTAACCAAATAATGATCTCCTTTATCTTCAGCCTTAGTTTTTAAGGACGCTAGATCAGAACCTGAACCGGGTTCTGAATAACCCTGACACCACCATACTTTAGAAGATAGGATATCAGGTAGATATTTACTTTTCTGTTCGTCAGATCCGAAAGCCATAATTACAGGAGCCACCATCGATATCACAAAAGCAGTAAATCCTGGTGCTCTGGCAGCAGCCATTTCTTTACTAAAAAGATATTTTTGAGATGCCGTAAAAGAAGCTCCACCATATTCTTTAGGCCAATTTATTCCTGCCCAACCTTTTGCATAAAGCGCCTGTTGCCATTGAACATGTTCTTCTTTAGTTACATGGCCATTTGGTGCATTAGTTAGCCTTTCTTTCATATCTTCGGGATAGTTATCTTTAATCCAATCTCTAACTTCCTTTTGAAAATCTAGTTCTTCTTGTGTAAATTGTAAGTTCATATATACCTCTCCTTAATTATAATTCAAATACCCTTTAAGAAAAAATAGATTAGCCTTGGAAAAAATCAGCTCATACTTAGATAACTTCTCTGAACTAACAGGAAAAGTCTGTTCATGGTTTGTAGCCATAATGGTTCTAGTAACCTGCCTTGTTGTAATTATGAGATATGGGCTTGATATGGGTTCAGTTTTTTTACAAGACGTGGTTCTGTATTTACACGGAGGCTTATTCCTCCTAGGTGCAGCCTTTGCCCTCAAAAGAGGAGCACATGTAAGGGTAGATATCTTTTATAGAAATTTTAGTGAATCCAGGAAAGCTCTTGTAGATTTATTAGGCAATCTTATTTTTCTTCAACCAGTTTGCTGGATAATTCTTCTCTACTCTTGGGGATATGTGGAGTTTTCATGGAGAATTATGGAAGTCTCTCCGGAACCAGATGGGCTTCCTTTTGTTTATATTCAAAAATCACTTCTTATTGCTGTAGCAATATTGCTTGCACTGCAAAGTTTCTCAGAAATTTTAAAGTCCTACTTAACTATCAGATACCATGGTTGAATTTATTCCTCTTTTGATGTTTGGTGTGATTTGCATAGTTTTGCTTGCAGGATTTCCTGTTGCCTTTTCTTTGGCCGGTACAGCACTTATTTTTGCAGGATTTGGAGTTTTAACAGGAACATTTGAAAGCGCTTTCTTAGGAGCTATTCCAAATAGACTTTATGGAGATATGACTAACATGACCTTAGTCGCAGTGCCCTTATTTGTCTTCATGGGAGTATTACTCGAAAAATCTAATCTTGCTCAAGATTTGTTAAGTAATATGGCTGAAGTTATTGGTGGTTTTAGGGGAAGTTTGGCTATATCAGTAATTTTTGTTGGAGCATTAATTGCAGCAAGCACGGGTATTGTGGGTGCAACAGTTATAGCCATGGGGTTAATCTCATTACCTATAATGTTATCAAGAAATTATGATCCTA
>CAYVAL010000004.1:0-16953 GCA_964449395.1 uncultured Gammaproteobacteria bacterium
CTGGTTTCCCAGTTCCTTCCATAATGCCAGGTATTTCTTTGAATTGCCTTCTTATTTCATTAATCATTTCAAATGCAGCATCTCCTACGGCCGTCATTGTTATCGAAGCTATTAAGAAAGGTATAGCACCACCAATAAAAATTCCTATTAGAACTATTGGGTTTGACAGTATAAGCTCTAGCGGTTCAGCTCTATTCGCAGAAACTGTTTCAACAAATGCGGAGATAATTGCAAGAGCTGCTAAAGCAGCCGCTCCTATAGCAAAACCTTTACCTATGGCAGCCGTGGTATTGCCTTGTTCATCTAACTCATCAGTAATTACTCTAGTTTCAGCTGGCATACCAGCCATTTCTGCAATTCCTCCCGCGTTATCAGCAACAGGTCCATAAGCATCTATTGCCATTGTAATACCGACTGTAGATAACATACCTACTGCAGCAATACCTACACCATAAAGCCCTGTTAATTCAGTAGAAATAAAGATAATGAGAATAATACAAGCTATAGGAAGTACAACAGATTGCATACCTACTGAAAGACCTGTGATCATCACAGTAGCAGAGCCAGTTTGTCCAGCTTCTGCAATCTTAATTACCGGGCTAGATCCTGTGTAATATTCAGTAATCAAACCAATAGCTATCCCTCCTACTGAACCACAAACAACGGCCAACCATACATCAACACCATTAGTTCCAACTAAAGTATTAGTTAAAAAGTATGCAGCTATGATGAAGATTAGTGGTGCTCCCATAGTTCCCCATCTCATAGCATTAGCCGGTGAGGATTTTGAAAATAATCTAACTATGACGATTCCTAGAATAGACGCTATTAAACCTATTGAGGCTAAAGCCAAAGGTAAAAACATCATGCCATCTTTATCTGCTTGCGAAAATTCAGAAGTTATTAGGTAGGTAGAAGCTATAGCAATGCAGGCAACCATAGATCCACAATAGGATTCGAATATATCTGATCCCATTCCAGCAATATCTCCTACATTATCTCCGACATTGTCTGCTATTACTCCTGGATTCCTTGGATCATCTTCTGGAATACCTGCTTCAACTTTTCCTACCAGATCTGCACCAACATCAGCACTTTTAGTATAGATTCCTCCACCAACTCTTGAGAAGAGTGCAACGATTGAAGCGCCCATCGCGAAACCTTCAATTGAATGGGCATCACCACTCAATACATAGAAAAGAGTTCCAAGACCTATCAGGCCAAGAGAGGCCACACAAAGACCCATGATCGAGCCACCATAAAAAGCAACTGATAATGCTGCTTCGGCACCTGATTCAGAAGCTGCCGTTGCTGTTCTCACATTTGCTTTCGTAGCTGAATACATGCCTATCCAACCAGCAACAGAGGAAGACAAAGCACCGGCAAAGACGGCTATAGCAGTTCCTTCACCCAATGAAAGCCACACCAGGACTATTACCACTAAAGCAAAAATACTTAAGTAGGTATATTCAGTCTTCATAAATGTCATTGCGCCAAGGTGAATTTGATCACCAATTTTCTTAACGTTTTCATCCCCTTCTGGGAATCTAGTAACTACTACATATATACCTAGGGCAACTAAAAGTCCCAAAACACCCAGTAAAGGGGGTAAATAAAGATAACTTTCTAACATTTTTTCTCCTCAAAAAATTGGTATTCTCAATATAAGCGCGTAGTCTAACGGTATAGCAGTGTAATTAAAATATTAATTTTTAGAATGAAAAGTATCTGAATCAAATTCATTTTCAGATACCGCAACCACACAAGATACCATTGCGTCTCCGCATACGTTCACTGCCGTTCGAGTCATATCTAATAGCCTATCTACACCGATTATTAACGCTATGCCTTCAACAGGTAATCCAACTTGTTCAAGAACCATTGCCAACATAATTAGACCTACGCCTGGAACTCCGGCTGTACCTATTGATGCCAATGTTGCAGTTAATATAACCATCAAATAATCAACCATTGAAAGGTCAATATTGTAGGCTTGAGATATAAATACAGTCGCTATACCTTGCATGATAGCTGTACCATCCATGTTAATTGTTGCACCTAGAGGTACAGTAAAAGATCCTATTGATGATCTCACTCCGAGCTTATTCTTAACAGTATCTAAGGTAACAGGCATTGTTGCACTGCTTGATGAAGTGCTGAAAGCAAAAACTGCAAGCGATCTAACTTTCATGAAGAATCTAATTGGATTTAGTCTCGTTAAAAGAGATAACAGACTGCCGTATGTAACAAAAGCATGAAAAATTAAAACAAAAACAAGTAAAAAGAAGTATTTTGCTAAATCTGCAATCATGCCAAAACCTTGGACAGCAAATAAAGAAAACAGTAGTGCAAAAATACCGTAAGGTGCAAGCTCAATGAGCATCCTAACAAGGCTTAAGATAACATTATTTATTAGCTCAAAAGAATTCTTAAGAGAATCCCCAGCAGATCCTAGGCTTTTTAGTGCAATCCCAAACAAAAGAGAAAATACAATGATTTGTAGCATATTTCCCTCTGCCATTGCGGCTATAGGATTGGTTGGGAAAATATTGATTAGCACTTCTTTTAAAGAAGGTGCTGCAGTAGATTCAAATGATGTTGGTAAAGCAAGGTCTATACCAATACCGGGCTTAAATATTAAGGCAAAGGTTAGTGCTACTGATATAGCTATTGCCGTTGTTAAAAGGTACAAGGATAAGGTTTTCAGGCTGATTGTACCTATTCTAGAAGTTGAAGAAATTGATACAACTCCGCACACAAGGGAGAAAAAAACTAAGGGTACAATAACTAACCTTAATGAGGCTATGAAGATTTGACCTACAATATCTAATAAACCTTCAGTAAAAAATTCTATCAGAATTAATTGTCCTATTTCTCCTAGAAAACCTGCGTCATTGATTAACTTTAATAAAACTCCTCCCACCATAGCCAAAACCATGGATAAAATAATTCTAGAAGTAAGGCTCATAAGTTAATCTATTTCTACCATCTCAAAATCTTCTTTGCCAACACCACAGTCAGGACAAATCCAGTCTTCTGGAACATCTTCCCATTTTGTGCCCGGCTCAATACCATCATCAGGCCAACCCTCTTCTTCATCATAAATTAGTCCGCAAACAATACATTCCCACTTTTTCAATGCATACTCCTTAGTCAAAAAAGGACATTCTAACTCAACTTTATTATCAACTTAGACTAAAGTATCAATCTTCTGCAAAAGTATTCAATACCAATGTTACAAAGAGAGAAAATTTTTAGTCTTTTTAAATTAATGAGAGCCGATAAGCCAATCGGTACGGCGCTTTTGTTGTGGCCCACACTAACTGCCTTCTTCATACTGACGAATGGAAACCCTGATTTTGTTCTGGTAGTTTTATTTATACTAGGAACCTTTCTTATGCGATCTGCGGGTTGTGTAATAAATGATTACTTTGATAAAGATTTTGATGGGAAAGTCGATCGCACCAAAGATAGACCGATAGTTACAGGTGAGATTAGCCCTAAAGAAGCATTAGTCTTGTTTACAGTATTGGTATTATCTTCAAGTTCTTTATTGTTGTGGATGAATACATTTACTTTTTATATTGCTCTGATTGGTTTTGCTTTAGCAACCATATACCCACTTAGTAAGAGATTTTTTTCAGTGCCACAAGTATTTTTAGGTTTGGCTTTTTCGTGGGGAATAATGATGGTATCTGCTGCCGAATTGAATGAGATAAACATAACAAGTCTTTTATTGTTTAGTTCATGTTTTTTTTGGATTATTGCATATGATACTGCTTATGCACTTTGCGATAAGGATGATGATCTCAATTTGGGAATAAATTCATCTGCAATAACTTTTGGAGAAAATGTTGTTATCTTCTTTTTCTTATTTCATTCAATCTCATTATTTATATTACTTTATGTAGGATTCTCATTAAGTTTTCATCTCAGTTTTTACCCTTTTGTGCTAATAGCTTTTATTTTAGCCATCTATCAATCTATTCTTATCAAAGAACAAAAAAGTAAACAATGCTTAAAAGCCTTCAAAAATAATAACTGGTTGGGCCTTACTCTCTTCCTAGGTTCTATTGTGGGTGTCTCTTTATGAAGATAGATTTTTTAGATTCAATAGAAAAAATAAATAAAGATGACTGGGATACGGTTCTAAAAAATCAATATCCCTTTTTAAAATATGATTTCCTTAGGGCCCTTGAGATAACTAAATGTGTATCACCAGAACAGGGATGGTCACCCTTGCATGTGGTGGTTTCAGAGAACAGGCAGATAATCGCAGTTATGCCTCTTTATATAAAAACTGATTCTCAAGGAGAATTTATATTCGATTGGTCATGGGCTGATGCTTATTATCGAAATGGGCTTGAGTATTATCCGAAACTGGTTAGCTCTATCCCCTTTACCCCAGCCAGCGGTCCTAGGATTTTGATTGCAGAAGAAAAAAGAAGTCCTGAAATAGTCAGGGCAATCTCAGATGCTTTAAAGCAGATTGCAGAAGACAATAATTTCTCTAGTGTTCACGTTCTACTTCCTGAAAAAAAAGAAATAGAAAATTTTTCCAATGAAGATTTCAGCTTAAGGACTAGCTATTCATTTCATTGGTTCAATAAAAGATACGAGAATTTTGATCAGTTCCTGGATGATATGACATCCAGACAAAGAAAAAATATAAAAAAGGAGAGAGCAAAAATTACCGATCAAGGTGTCAGTGTTTTGAAAGTCAGGGGGGATGAAATAACCTCAGAAATGATTGAAACTTTCTATCAGTTCTATCAAGTTACCTACTTAAAAAGAGGAATGAGAGGCTATTTAAACTTTGATTTCTTTCAAAAAATAATAGAACTAATTCCCGAGTCAATATTATTAGTGATGGCCAAGAATAGTATTGGAGAGTATGTAGCAGGCGCTTTAAACTTTTTTGATGACAAAAAACTCTATGGGAGATATTGGGGATGTCTGGAGGAATATGATTCTCTTCATTTTGAGACTTGCTACTATCAAGGGATAGAATTTTGTATTGCAGAAAATTTAGAGGCTTTTGATCCAGGCGTTCAAGGGGAGCATAAAATTAAAAGAGGATTTTGCCCTATAGAAACATATTCGGCCCATTGGATTAAAGATATCAGATTTAAAGAGGCTATTGATGATTTCTTGGACAGAGAAATGGAGCATGTTCTTGAATATAACTTCGATAGAAGGGCTCTTCTTCCATTTAAAAAAGAAGTAACTTCAGATTTATATGACAGTCTTTAAAACTTTAGATAAAAAAACATTACAAGAGGGTTTCCTTTATCTTTCTAGAAAAGAACCTAGATTTAAAAAGATACTAGAAGAAAAAAATTACAAAATTAATCCCTTCAGTAAAGCTGATGGTTTTGAGGGGCTGATCAGTCTCATAGTCGAACAACAATTATCCGTTGCATCTGCTAAAGCTATTTTTGGAAGAATAAAAGCTCTAGTGAAACCATTTAAACCAATCCAGTTCTTAGCCATTGATCCAAAAGAATTTAAAAAGGCCGGTTTAAGTAAGCAAAAGATTGAATATTGCAACGGTATTGCAAATAAAATTATTGATAAAGAATTAAACCTTAAAGAGCTGTCAAAAAAAGAAGACTCTGAAGTGATTAAAGAGCTCACAAAGGTAAGAGGAATCGGTGAGTGGACAGCACAATGTTATCTAATGGCTTGTTTAAAAAGATTAGATGCCTGGCCTTCATCTGATCTAGGTCTATTAGTTGCAATACAAAGACTAAAAAATCTAGAAACTAGACCCGACTATTTGACAATAGAGAAAATGTCAGAACCATGGTCTCCCTATAGATCGATAGCTGCGTTAATATTATGGTCAACATATGACAAAGAGTGAGGTATATAAATCAAAAAATAGTCAGAGGCGCTTAAACCAGCTTCTTCGGTTATATGAAAGAAACTACCAAAGAATAATTAAATTTTTTCCAATTCAAGATTCAAAAAATAATATTAAGTACTTAATTCCAGAAGGAGAATTTAACTCCGAAATAAACTTATCCTGCAAGAAGCTCTCTAGCCACACTTCAGTTATTGAGATTAAAAAGAATAAATCAATCTCATTATTACCTGATACAGAGATTGAGATATATATTTATCATGACGCAAAGATGGCGGAAGTCAGAAAATTTAATGGAAAGAAACAATTCTGGTTAAGGAATAAGTATCCTAATAAAAATATGTTGAGTAAAGATGAAAAATTTCAATGGAACTATTTTCTGGAAGAATTTTTAGTCCACACTAAGAACTGCGGCTTAAGTGTTCTCAAAATTGCACTATAATAGTGCAATTGCACTTATTAAGTACAAAATAATAAAAAAATACAATTTTTTTGCACGAAAATTGTTCTTTTGTGGCATTTTGCATGATAATATTCTCCAACTTTTAATTATGAATGGAGAAAGTAAATGACAAAGTATGAATATATATGGCTTGATGGATATGAACCAGAAGCCAACTTAAGAAGCAAAGTAAAAGTAACAGATGGTGAACCACCTGAATGGTCATTTGATGGATCTTCTACTTTACAAGCAGAAGGTGGAAGCTCAGATTGTATTTTACTTCCTGTACAACAATATGAAAATCCAACTAATGAAGGATCTCTTGTTATGTGTCAGGTACAGACTGGCGAGCACGAAACACACCCTTCTAATTCAAGAGCTGCAGCAGAAGCAGTGGTTAGTGATGAATGGTGGTTTGGCTTCGAACAAGAATATTTCTTAACAGATAAAGATGGAACAATTCTTGGATGGGAAGATGGAACACCTAGTAGACCCCAGGGCGAGTATTACTGTGCTGTAGGTGCAAGTAATGTTGTAGGAAGAGAGATTAGTGATGCGCATTTAGATGCTTGTTTAGATGCCGGCATCGAATTAACTGGTACAAACGCCGAAGTTGCTCTCGGGCAATGGGAATATCAATGCTTAGGGAAAGGAATAAAAGCTGGAGATGATCTTTGGGTGAGCAGATACTTACTTCATAAAGTTGCCGAAGAGTTTGGTGTTTCTGTAAACATCCACCCTAAACCTAAGACTGGTGATTGGAATGGTTCTGGCATGCACACAAACTTCTCTAATGAAGCTATGAGATCGTCTGGAACTGAAGAGATGTTCACCTCAATGTGTGAAAAGCTAGGAGAAGTCCATAAAGAGGGTATCGCTCTATATGGCTCTGATAATGACATGAGACTGACAGGTCTTCATGAAACACAAAGCATCGATCAGTTTTCATATGGTGTAAGTGACAGAGGTGCTAGTATTAGAATACCTATCTATACTGTAGAGCATAATTGGAATGGATATTTAGAAGACAGAAGACCTGCTTCTAACGCAGATCCATACAAGATCATTGCCCATATTGTTGGCACTTTAACTTCATAATTATCTTTAATAAGATACCCGGAGACTCAGTCTTCGGGTACTTTTTATCAGTAACTTGAATCAATCTCTCCTATCAGAACTTAACACAGGGATTATAATTCTAGATACTTCTTTGAAGGTTAAATTCATTAATTCTTCAGCCACTACTATATTAGACACCACAGAAAAATCGTCCATGGGACTGAAAATAGATCAGCTCTTTTATGAAGAACCTGAAAGCTTTGATGATTTTCAAGAGTCTATTGATGAAAAAAGAAGTTTTACAAAAACTGATGCGGTATTGAATCTTAAAAGAGGCAACACAGTCTTATGTACCTACATAGTACATCCCTTTAATAATTCTGAAGGGGCTGGTTTGCTCATGGAAATCATAAATAAAGAAGCTTCATCTGAACTTATCGAAAGATATAGAATGAGAGCTAATCAACAAATCTCACAGGATTTTGTAAGGGGCCTAGCGCATGAAATAAAAAATCCTTTGAGCGGAATCAGGGGTTCAGCTCAACTTTTAAGGAACAAGCTAAGCAGTGAAAACTTAAAAGAATATACAGATATAGTAATCAAACAGACAGATAGATTGACTGCGTTAGTAGATAATATTCTAGGTCCAAATAAAAAACCTGATTTTCAATATCAAAATATCCACTACCCAATAGAGAATGTTCTAAACCTCATTGAAAATGAATCGGGATATAAAAATATTAAAGTAATTAAAGATTTTGATCCAAGTATTCCAGATTTATACATCGATAGCTATTTGATAGAAAACAGTATCTTGAATCTTGCAAAGAATGCTAGGGATGCCCTGGTTGACTCTAATACTTCTAGTCCTGAAATAAATATTATTACAAGGATTTCTCATGGAGAAATAATTGATGGAGAAAGAAATTCTACAGTTTGCAAAATCTCAGTTGTAGACAATGGGCCTGGAATAGATGACGAGATTAAGGATTCAATTTTCTTTCCTATGATTACAGGTAAAGATAAAGGGACAGGGTTAGGACTATCCATTACTCAAGGAATTATTTCTCAACATAAAGGTAATATTCATTTCTCGAGCGAACCTAGCCGAACAGAATTCTTTATAAATATCCCCATAAATGCTAATAAAGATTTAGACTTGAAGATAGCCAATGGATAAGAATATTTGGGTCGTTGATGACGATGAATCTATAAGATGGGTTCTTGAAAAGGGCCTTGGTGAGAGCGGCATGGATGTGCAAACTTTTGATTCAGCAAATAAAGTTATTAAGAAATTAGAGACGGAAAATCCGCATCTAATTCTTACCGATATAAGAATGCCTGGACCGAGCGGTATAGATCTTCTCGATAAAGTAAAAGAGCTTCGTCCAGATATACCTGTAATTATAATGACTGCACACTCAGACCTTGATAGTGCTGTTGAATCTTACGAACATGGAGCATGGGAATATCTACCTAAACCTTTTGATATTGAAGAAGCAGTTTCTATGGTCAAAAGGGCTACAGCCTTAGATGAAGTTGATACTGATGAAGCACTAGACTCTCAAGCTGAAGTTATCGGTGAGGCTCCGGCTATGCAAGAAGTTTTCAGGGCTATTGGTAAATTATCAAATTCAAACTCCACAGTACTATTGATAGGAGAATCCGGGACAGGAAAGGAACTAGTTGCAAGAGCTTTATTCCAGCACAGTCCAAGAAAAGATAAACCCTTTATCGCTCTAAACATGGCAGATATACCAAAAGAACTATTAGAAGCTGAACTGTTTGGTCATGAAAAAGGTGCTTTTACTGGTGCAGATGAAAAGAGAATTGGAAGATTTGAACAGGCGGACGGAGGAACTCTATTTCTAGATGAAATTGGGGACATGCAACTAGAAACTCAGACAAGACTTCTGAGAGTTCTATCTAATGGTGAATTCTATAGAGTTGGGGGCAGAGAACCCATAAAAGTAGATGTAAGAATAATCACTGCAACGCATCAAAATATAGAAAATCTTGTAAAAGCTGGAAGCTTCAGAGAAGACCTCTTTCATAGGCTAAATGTTATAAAGCTTTCCCTTCCTAAGTTGAATGAAAGAAAAGAAGACATCCCTGCCCTGGTAAAACATTTCTTTCAAAAATCCTCAGATGACCTTAAAGAAGAAAAGAAATTTCTATCTGCAGAGGTAGAAGAATATTTTATGACACTTGCATGGCCTGGAAATGTCAGACAACTTGAGAATACTTGCCGTTGGCTTACGGTTATGTCTCCGACTAGAGAAGTAAAGCTAGAAGACCTGCCTGATGATCTCAAAGTAGAAAATGTCGAAAACCTAAATGACTGGACGAAAGTTCTTCAACACTGGTCAGAGAACTATTTAGCGAAAGGAAATGATAATCTTCTTGAAGAGGCCATTCCTGAGTTTGAAAAAACTATCATTAAGGTAGCTCTTAATAAAACTATGGGCAGAAAAAAAGAAGCTGCTGAATTATTGGGATGGGGAAGAAATACACTTACAAGGAAAATAAAAGAACTAGGGATAGATAGCTAATATTAATTTTTTACTACCGGCATGCCACTCTGTGTCCAATTCATCATGCCTCCGGACAAAACATTAATATTTGTATAACCTGCTTTCTTTAGTTCTCCTGCGGCTTTTGATGAATTAGTGCCTGTTTTACAAATCAAAATTATGCAGTCTTCTTCAGTTGCCTTGAAGAGGGCATCACCTTTAACTAGATTAGTTGCTTGAATGTTTTGAGCTCCAGCTACTGAACCAGCTCCATATTCTGCAGCACTTCTAAGGTCATACACAAAGGGGTTCCCCTTATTGATAAGTCTTGTCATTTCTGAAGTATCAACTTTGGTTCCACCTTTTCTTCTCTCGTAGATAATTAAAATTAAAATAAGAGACAGCAAGACAATAACTGCCAAAAAATTATCACTTATAAATAAGAAGAATTTATTCATAACGGAACGGGATTATATAGATTACTAAGTTAAAATATAAAAAAGTTTTAAAAATATGAAGCAAACAAATCTAGTACTAGTAAGACATGGTCAAAGTGAATGGAATAAAAAAAATTTATTTACTGGGTGGAAAGATCCTAATCTTACTGATCTTGGGATTGAGGAAGCAAAGAAAGCTGGTAACTTATTAAAAGAACGAGGCTTGGCTTTCGATATTATGTTTACCTCTGATCTTTTTAGAGCCCAAGAAACTGGTCGTATAATTCTTGACCAAATGAACTTGAGTCATATAGAGGTGGTTAAAGATCAAAGCCTAAATGAAAGGAATTATGGAGATTTAGCAGGATTGAACAAAGACGAAGCGAGAGTAAAGTGGGGAGATGAGCAAGTCCATATATGGAGAAGATCTTTTGATATTCCCCCTCCAGGCGGAGAAAGTCTCAAGAATACAGCAGAGAGGGTTTTGCCTTATTTTAATTCTGAAATCCTGCCAAAAATTAGAGAAAGTCAGAACATCCTTGTAGCTGCTCACGGTAATTCTCTCAGAGCGTTAGTTATGGAGCTGGAAAAAATTAGCTCAGATGAAATTGTTAAATTAGAAATTGCTACTGGTGACCCTTTAACCTATGAATGCTCTGATAAAGGCATTATAAGAATAGACTAAAATCGAACATTTATTCCCGCATCACGCATAGCTTCCTTCGCTTCCCTAATAGAATACTCAGAATAGTGAAATATACTGGCTGCTAGAACTGCTTCAGCTCCTCCTATCTTAATGCCATCTACTAAATGATCGAGATTTCCAACACCACCTGAAGCTATTACTGGTATCGAGATACGCGACGAGACCATAGATACAAGTTTATTATCAAAGCCTTCTTTGGTTCCATCTCGATCCATGCTAGTTAGTAGAATCTCTCCAGCCCCAAAGTCTGTAACCTGTTGAGTCCATTCAAGAACATCAAGACCAGTTCTATTTCTACCTCCATAAGTTACTACTTCCCAAGAATTTTCTGAAGCTTTTGCATCAACAGCAACAACAATGCATTGTGACCCAAACTTATCAGCTGCCTCTTTAACAAAATCAGGGTTCTCAACAGCAGAAGTATTGATACTGACCTTATCTGCCCCTGATCGGAGTAATTTCTTAATATCATCTAATTTTCTTACTCCCCCTCCAACCGTAAGAGGTATAAAAACCTGACTGGCTATGCTCTCTACTGTTTTATAAGTGGTATCTCTGGTTTCATGACTAGCTGTTATATCAAGCATGGTGATCTCATCTGCTCCTTCATGATCATATCTTTTAGCGACCTCAATAGGGTCCCCTGCATCTCTAATGTCTAAGAAATTTACACCTTTAACCACTCTACCTTGGTCAACATCAAGGCATGGGATTATTCTTTTAGCAACAGACATATTTTAATTATTTAATTGAGAAAGCTAGGATAACATTTCCTGCCATTTGGCCATGATGAGCATAACCACTATTAATAAAAATCCAATTATCAGATATTACTGGCCCTGCTGCATCTATAGATCCGCCTACGGCGGGTTGCTTATTGACTGTCTGAAAATTTCTTAGGGTATCGAATTCCCATAATTTAGTTCCATCTTTTGTGGAATGTGCCGAAAATCTTCCATCAAGAGAGCCAGCAAATAATAAGTCATTTGCTATAGAAATTGGTGCGGAAAATCCCGGGAAACAATTACCTTCTCCATATAAAGGTTTTCTATCTTCACAAATATTATCAGATATAACTGACCATAGAATAGTGCCACTCTCGAAATCAACCGCATATAGACCGGGTCTAGCAAAATCATCATAGTCTTTGTTCACCCACCTATCAGAAATTGGCACATATAATTTTACTTGGTCTGTTGCCATTCCAAAATGAACTCCACCTAAAGTCCCTCCATTACCTATTCTGCTCCTCCAAACTATTTCTCCATTGTTCGGATTGAGTCTAAATACCTCACCTGACTTTTGTCCTGCTAGAAGTATTTTCTTTCCATTTATATCTAAAGATTGGATGACTGAAGCCCCAAAATCGAAATCAGGTCCGTTTTCCTTTGGACAAACCATTCTGCTTACAACAGGAACTTCACAGCCCACATTATAGGCATCTCCTGCAAGAGTTTGGGTGCTCCATATTCTTTTACCGGTCTCAAGATCTAAGGTGATGATAGCGTCACTAAAATTAGAAGCTGGAGACTGTAGACTTTGTCCTGTTCCAAAAAATACCCTTCCTTCTTTTATATCAACTGCAGGCGAATTCCAAACTGCTGAGCCTGACGGAGCATATTTTTTACTCCTTGAAATGAAACCTTTTCCTACGTTTTTAGGTTTTTGCTCTACTCGGTGATTCCAAAGGATATTCCCGGTTTCTGTATCAATGGCAACCATAGCTCCACTACTCTGGCAGCACTCATATCTTGGATCCATGGCCATGACTGTTTCATAAGTAGATACTGGAATTAATAAATACCTATCTACTTGAAGTGGTGAAGCAGAAGGGGTATTAGATTCATGCTCTTTTGGAATCTTGGTTTTCCAGATGAGAGATCCATCCACGGCTTTTAATTTATAAACTGCAAAATCATTATCTATGGTGTAAATTGCATCCTCTGTTTGCTTATCAAAAGCAGCAGAGTTTCTTATTTGGCTCTTTGATTGGAAAGACCAATAGATACAGCCCTTTTCTCTGTCAACTGCATATAGAGTATTGGCACCTGAGAGCAAAACCATCTTCCCAATAACTACCGGTTGAGATCTTACTTGCACATTTTTTATCCCGAATGACCACCTAAGCTTTAACTTTTCTACGTTACTAGAACTTATTGTCGTATTAATTTGATTTCTGGAATTTGATGAATCAAAGCCGAAGCTTGGCCAATGGGAACCTGTAAAAAGGTCAGTAGGCGAAAGATCATTATTACAAATATTGGATTCCTCTTTTGTAGGAATCTTGCTTTTTGAGATATATCCAGCAATAGCTTGTATTTCTTCTACTGAAAGATGCCGTGCTTGAGTCTTCATTTTGCCTTGTTGGAGGATATTTATAAGATCCTCTTCTGAATATATAGACATAGAACCCAATGAAATTAGATTAAGGCTCGTATCATCATGACAAGCAGCGCAATTTTCTTGAATAAGCTTTTCTCCTTCAAAAGGATAAAGAAAAGTGGAGAGGAAAATTAAAGATATAAAATATAGTCTCATGACCGTTTTATACTAGTTTAATTAATCTAAAACTTCTAATGCGTCTGCGTAACTAAACGCATTTTCATAAAGAGCTCTTCCACAAATTACAGCCGAGATAATCTGTTCGTCGGCTAGATTTTTTATATGCACAAGGGAGGAAACTCCTCCTGAAGCTATTACGGGTATTTTTGTTTGTCTTGCTAAGTCACAAGTTGCTTCAATATTAGGTCCTGCCATCATCCCATCCTTGGAAATATCTGTAAAAACTATTGCAGCAATAGGATGCCCCTCGAACTCTTTAACAAGCTCTAGAGGAGTTATATCAGAACCCTTTACCCAACCTTGAGTCTTAACTAAACCGTTGAGCGCGTCTATTCCTAAAACAAGTCTATTAGGATATTGCTCACAAAAATCCTTCAGAACTTCTGGGTTGTCTACCGCAGATGTGCCCATTATTACCCTTTCTATGCCGGCATCCAAGTATTGAGATGCAGAAGAAAAATTTCTTACACCACCTCCAACTTGTATTCTTTTTTTAGGAAACTCAGAGGCAATAGAGAAGATAATTTCGTTATTAATAGGTCGGCCTTCAATAGCCCCATCTAAATCAACTATATGAAGAATTTCTGCACCTTGAGAGAACCAAGAATCTGCAGTTGCTATTGGGTCTTCAGAAAAAATTGTCTCTTCTTCCATCTTACCCTCCCTTAAACGTACGCACTTTCCATCTTTTAGATCTATGGCTGGTATTACTAACATCAGATTCTCCAGTCTAAAAAATTCTTGTAAAGTTGTAAGCCAGAATTCTGACTTTTTTCAGGATGAAATTGGACAGCAAATATATTATCTTTTGCCAGAGCTGATATAAATTTACTTCCATGTGTTGTTTCTGTTATTGCATCTTCAGATTCCAAACAACAATAACTATGCACAAAATAAAAGGAGCTCTCATCAGGTATACCTCTCAGAAGAAAATGATCTCCTAGATGTTTAACCTTGTTCCATCCCATGTGAGGGACTTTTACGTCACGAGAAGAGTGAATTTTTGTAATACTTCCATTCAGTATATCCAAACCTTCAACGCCACCATTTTCTTCGCTGAATTTAAGAAGCATTTGCATGCCCACACATATTGCTAAAGTAGGTTTATTTTCTAGCTCTTCAATTACCTTCTCTTTTAGATCAAAAGAAAAAGCCTCCATACAATCTTTTATACCCCCTACTCCAGGCAATACTATTTTATCGGCAGATTTAATCATTTTATGATCAGAAGATATGATGATTTCTTCTGAAGCCGAAACAGCCTCCAATGCCTTGCTTACGGAATGAAGATTACCCATACCGTAGTCTATAACAACAACTCGTGTCATTTGTTTAAATCCTACAAAGCTCCTTTTGTAGAAGGGATAACATCTTCTTGTTTTGAATCTATCTCCAACGCCATCCTTAATGCTCTCCCGAACGCTTTAAAAATGGTCTCTATCTGGTGGTGAGTATTCTCTCCAGAAAAGTTCTCTATATGTAAAGTAAGAAATGCATGATTGCAGAGAGATTGAAAAAAATGTTCAAACATATTTACATCAATACCGCCTACCTCTTCTTTAACAAAATCTACTTTCATATGTAGTCCAGGTCGACCTGAAAGATCTAGTACAACCCTAGAAAGGGCCTCGTCTAAAGGGACATAAGAATGTCCATAGCGCTTTATACCCTTTTTATCGCCCACGGCTTTATTTAAGGCTTCTCCTAAAGAAATACCTATGTCTTCAATTGTATGATGATCGTCAATATGTAAGTCACCTTTGGCTTGGATGCTGAGATCAATCATTCCATGTCTACCAATTTGATCTAGCATATGTTCTAGAAAAGGGAGTCCTGTATCAAACTCAGTCTGCCCTGTTCCATCAAGATTTAACTCGATATTGATTTGGGTTTCTGATGTATCTCTATTGATAGTAACTTTTCTCATAATAAATCCATAAGGGTCGCGCATTATAGCTAATATGCCCAACTTGTTCATTACTTGTACAATTGCATATTAATCTCATGTCTGTCTTAAGTACGAATCTCATAAAATGGCATAAGCAATTTGGCCGTAAGGACCTGCCATGGCAGCTTGGAACAAATCCTTACAAAGTATGGGTATCAGAGGTCATGCTCCAACAAACTCAAGTCCAGACAGTCATTCCTTATTTCTTAAGATTTATGGAAAGGTATCCAGATATAGAGTCACTGGCAAATTCAAATGAGAACGAAGTTCTAAGTTACTGGTCAGGATTAGGGTATTACTCCAGAGGAAGAAATTTACTAAAAGCCGCAAAAATTCTAAAGGCTGAATACGATTCAGTCATGCCCAAGTCCTCAGAAGAGCTTCAATTACTTCCTGGGATCGGAAGATCCACGGCTGGAGCTATCCTGTCTCTAGGCTTCAAAATTAAAGCTCCCATATTAGATGGAAATGCAAAAAGAGTTTTAGTTAGATATTTTCTAATTAGAGATTCCATTGATCTAACAAGTACCTCAAAAAAGTTATGGCAGGTAGCTGAAGATAACCTGCCAGATAAACAATGTAATATTTATACTCAAGCGATTATGGATGTGGGTGCTTTGATATGTAAGCGAACAAACCCTGAGTGCCCTGAATGCCCATTAAATAAAAATTGTCTTGCCTTAAAGAAAAACAAGCACCAATCCCTTCCAGTCAGATCTCCAAAAAAAGAAAAACCAATTAAGAAAGTGCATTGGCTAATTTTGCAAAATTTAGCTGGAGAATTTTTATTAGAGAACAGAACTGCAAAAGGTGTATGGGAGGGACTTTGGGCTTTTTTAGAGTTTGAAGAAGAGAGTGCCAGACAAGAATATATTAAACATTTACCAAAGGACTATGTGGTTTTAGATGAAGATATCAATCTTAAGCATACGTTCTCACATTACAAACTAGACATAAATCTTTTATCAATCAAGATAAAACAAAATATGCAAAATTTTGATAACAATAAAGTATGGTTTAATACAGGAGAATTGGAGAGCGTGGGCCTGCCTTCACCTGTTAGTAAAATTTTGAAAGAGATGAAATAAAATGACACGAACTGTTTTTTGTAAGAAGTATAAAGAAGAATTAGAAGGCTTAATATCAGCTCCATTTCCAGGAGAGAAAGGTGAGGAGATACTTAATAATGTATCCAAGAAGGCATGGGAGGATTGGTTAGAACATCAGAAAATGCTGATTAATGAAGGTCAATTGAATCTAGCAGATAGGGAGTCAAGGAAATGGCTTAATGAACAAATGGAACTTTTTCTTTCAGGAGAAGATTATGCCAAACCCACAGGCTTTAAACCTGTTGAGTAAAACTTGCTTTTTTAGAATCAATTAATTGTATACAATCGCAACACCTTTATTGCCCAGATAG
>CAYVAL010000005.1:0-13922 GCA_964449395.1 uncultured Gammaproteobacteria bacterium
AGCTTTTGAGTCTATCTTCCAGTCTGTAGAAGATGGATCTCTTCAGCATGTATCATTGAAAGAAAAAAATCAGATTGTAGATGCTTATAAAAAAGGAACAAAAAAAGGCATCCTTAAAGTGATGGCAAAGATGGGTATATCAACCTTACATTCTTACAAGGGTGCTAGGATATTTGAAGCTGTGGGTCTATCTGATGAGATAATTGAAAGATCCTTTCCCGGAACAGCAAGCAGAGTTGGCGGCATAAGTTTTGCGGCACTATTTGACGAGCAGAAAAGAAGGCATGATCTTGGATATCCTCAAGAAGAAATTAATGTCACTACCCTTCCAAATCCTGGAGACTTTCATTGGAGAAATGGCGGGGATGCGCATATGTGGGATCCCAAAACTATTTCATCCTTACAACTAGCAGCAAGAACTAATAACGAAGATGCTTATTGGGATTTTGCTAAACATGCAAATGAAGTCTCAACCAGACAAAGCTCTCTAAGAGGTCTCTTGAAGTTCAAAAGTCCTATGAATCCCATCAGTATAGAAGAAGTGGAAAGTGAAAAGGAAATTGTAAAAAGATTTGCTACTGGAGCTATGAGCCTAGGATCTATCTCAACTGAATCTCATGAATCCTTAGCAATTGCCATGAATGAATTAGGTGGAAAATCTAATACAGGTGAAGGTGGAGAAGACCCTATAAGGTTCAAACCTGATGGATCAGGTATTTCAAAAAGATCGGCAATAAAACAGGTAGCTTCTGGAAGATTTGGTGTAACGATGAGATATCTTACCAATTCAGATGAGTTGCAGATCAAAATATCTCAAGGAGCAAAACCTGGTGAAGGTGGTGAACTCCCAGGAAAAAAAGTTGACGACTATATTGCAAAGATAAGGCATTCAACTCCAGGAGTTGGGCTAATAAGCCCTCCTCCGCATCATGATATTTACTCAATAGAAGATATTGCTCAATTAATACATGATCTAAAGAACGCTAATAGAAAGTCAAGAATAAGCGTTAAATTAGTTTCTGAAGTTGGAGTTGGGACTATTGCTGCTGGAGTTGTTAAAGCCAAAACAGATCATCTTGTTATAGCCGGTCATGACGGAGGAACGGGTGCCTCACCTCTAACTTCAATAAAACATGCTGGACTTCCTTGGGAATTAGGAGTTGCAGAAACACATCAAACCCTTGTGATGAATAACCTTCGTTCTAGAGTTGTACTTCAAACAGATGGTCAGATAAAAACAGGCAGAGATGTAGCTATAGCAGCACTTTTGGGTGCAGAAGAATTTGGATTTGCAACTGCTCCATTGGTTACGTTAGGTTGTATTATGATGAGGAAATGCCATCTCAATACCTGCCCTGTTGGTATAGCAACTCAAGATAAAGAATTAAGAAAGAAATTTAAAGGCAAACCAGAGTATGTGGTTAATTATCTTTTCATGGTAGCGAAAGATCTACGGATGATAATGGCAGAATTAGGTTTCAAAACTATCAATGAAATGATTGGCAGAGTTGATTGCCTGGAAACAGATATAGCTGTCGATCATTGGAAAAGAAACGGGTTAGATTTCTCTGGTATCCTTCAACCAGCAGAAAAGATCTTCGACAATACAGAAGTCTATAATACTCAGGCACAAGACCATGGACTAGATAAAGCTCTAGACAATGCTCTTATCGATAAATGCAAAAAAGCCATTCATGAGGGTGAAAAAATTTCTTTCAAAAGCGAAATTGTTAATACAAATAGAACTGTTGGCACCATGCTTTCTAACGAAATAGCCAAAGTATGGGAAGCTAATGATTTACCAGAGGATACCATAGAAATTAATTTTGAAGGCTCTGCGGGACAGAGTTTCGCGTCATGGCTAGTTAAAGGCGTTACTTTTAAACTAGAAGGTGATGCAAATGATTTTGTAGGCAAAGGTCTTTCAGGAGGAAAACTAATAATCTATCCGCCTAAAAATAGTCAATTCAAGGCGGAAGAAAATATTTTGTTAGGAAATGTTGCACTGTATGGTGCTACCGAAGGTGAGGCCTACTTTAGAGGAATAGCAGCAGAAAGATTTTGTGTAAGAAATAGTGGTGCCTCTGTTGTAGTTGAAGGTATAGGAGATCATGGTTGTGAATATATGACCGGCGGCAAAGCAGTTATTTTAGGACCAACTGGAAGAAACTTTGGGGCCGGAATGAGCGGTGGCATTGCATATATTTATAATAAAGAAGGTAATTTTGAAGAAAACTGCAATAGTGAAACTTTTGAGTTGGAAACTCTCTTAGCTGAAGATCTAAATGACTTGAAAAATCTAATAACAAACCATGGCAATTACACTGAATCAACTGTTGCAAAACAAATTTTGGACAATTGGGAGGCCGAATCTCAAAAATTTTTAAAAGTTATGCCAACAGACTATAAACGAGTACTGAACGAAATGAACAAAACAGAGCAACAAGGAAATGGGTAAAGCTACAGGGTTTAAAGAATTTTCTCGGGCGGTTGAACCATATAGACCTGCGAAAGAAAGAGTATTAGATTTTAAAGAGATCTACACAGATCATGACGATGAAAAACTTGCAGTTCAAGGAGCGCGATGCATGGATTGTGGAGTCCCTTTTTGCCAATCAGGTGAGGGATGTCCTGTATATAACCTTATTCCTGAATGGAATGACCTTGTCTATCAGAACAAATGGGAAGAAGCTTTTGATAAGTTAATGTTGACGAATAATTTTCCTGAAGTCACTGGAAGAGTCTGTCCAGCAGTATGCGAAGGGGCTTGTGTTCTTGGTATTACTGAGAGTCCTGTAGCTATTAAAAATCTTGAGTTTGCAATTGCTGATAAAGGCTTTCAAAACGGATGGCTAAAACCTCAAATTCCTTCAATAAGAACAGGGAAATCTATTGCTATTGTTGGATCGGGACCTGCAGGTCTTTCTGCGGCCCAGCAGCTCAATAGTGTTGGTCATAAAGTAAAGGTGTACGAAAGAGCTGATCGAATTGGTGGACTCATGATGTATGGGATTCCTAATATGAAATTAGATAAGTCCATAATAGACCAAAGAATTGAAGTTATGGAAACTGAAGGTATTGAATTTTTTACCAATGCTGACGTTGGAGGACAAGGAGATTCTGCTGTAAGTATTCAAGAATTAGACAATTCTAATGACATTGTTTTACTAACAACTGGAGCAACTAAACCAAGAGATTTGTCCATACCTCACCGAGAAGGTGTTGGCATTCACTTTGCGATGGATTTCTTAAGAACAAACACTAAAAGCCTTTTAGATTCTGCTCATGATGACGGAAACTATATTTCGGCAAAGGATAAGAAAGTAATAGTTATAGGTGGTGGAGATACAGGCACTGATTGCATTGGAACTTCGTTAAGACATGGATGTAAATCTTTAATAAATTTTGAAATCATGCCTGAGCCCCCTAAAGAAAGAGCATAGAACAATCCTTGGCCTTTGTTCCCAAGAATTTATAAAGTTGATTATGGCCATGAGGAATCTAAAGAAATATACGGAGATGATCCAAGAGTCTATTCGATATCTGGAAAAGAGTTCTTAAGAAATGATGACGGCACTTTAAGAGGAATTAAAACTATAGAGGTTGATAGTAATTTCCAAGAGATTCCAGGCACTGAAAAGGACTGGGAAGCAGATCTTATTTTGTTAGCTATGGGTTTTCTAGGGCCTGAGCATTATGCTATAGATAACCTGAACGTTGATCTTGACGAAAGATCAAATTATAAAGCTGAGCACAACATTCATCAGACTTCAAATCCTAAGGTTTTTGCCGCCGGTGATTGCAGAAGAGGACAATCTCTTGTAGTTTGGGCTATTAACGAAGGCAGGGCTGCCGCAAGAGAAATAGATCTCAACTTAATGGGTGAAACAACTCTCAAATAAATATAAGATCTTTAATTTATATTTAAAGACGTGTTGTAATACATTGTACCTTTAAGAACTTAACGGATAATTGCTATGCTTAAAACTTACAAAAAATTAATAACACTCCTGCTTGCCATAAGCTCATTATCAATTTACGGTTTTGACTTAACTGGTGAGGGTATAAATCTATCAGGAAAAATAAACTCAACCTCTCTGACAGATGCGGGTGGAGTAATAGATGTAGTTTCTGATAATGAGAAATATGGAAAAACTTGGTTAACCTATAACGTAAAAGTAAATAATCCTAATTCACCGGACCAAGGATCTTTTCAAGGAAGGGCTATTGCAATAAACAATGACGGCCAAAGAGTGAGTGCCTCTAGACAAGGAGTTTGGAGCAGAGATGGATATATCTATTCTTTCTATTCACTTGATGATGTAAGTGATGGAAACCAATTCTTATGCATTACTAAAATGAACTTGAAAGACGATACCGTGGAGATGCGTTTTTACCCTAAATAGCATTTATTTTTTCACAACACGCATTAGGCCTTCTTGAACAGCAGAAGCGACTAAAATACCTTTCTCTGTATAGACGCTTCCTCTATTAAATCCTCTAGCATTACTTGCACTTGGGCTATCAGTTGAATAAAGCATCCATTCGTCTGCTCTAAAAGGCCTATGAAACCACATAGCATGATCCAAGCTAGCACTCATCACATTACCTTTAGCGTAACTTAACTTATGAGGATTCATAGAAGTACTTAGAAGTCCCATATCAGAGGCATAAGCCAATATAGCTTGATGTTGTAAAATTTCATCGGGTAACTTTCCTGCTGCCTTCATCCATACGTGTTTGTAGGGAAGTTTATTTTTAGGTTCATCAAACATGCTTTCACCTGGTAAGTGTCTCATTTCGATAGGTCTTTCTCTTAAAAAGAAATCTCTATGTTTTGCAGGTATCTTGTCTATGATTTTCTTCTTAATATCTAAATCACTCATGCACTCACTGGGACCAGGTATATCATCCATATTAATCTGATGAGAAGGGCCTTTTTCTTTTTTATGAAAAGATAGTGCCATATCAAAAATTGGCTCACCTTTTTGAATAGCAATAACACGTCGTGTTGTGAAGCTACCCCCATCCCTCGTTCTTTCAACGTCATAAATAATTGGATACTCCATATCGCCTGGACGGAGAAAATAAGCATGTAAAGAATGAGCAAACCTCTTCGCAGGTACAGTCCGAGCAGCAGCTGTTAAAGCCTGCCCAATTACTTGTCCACCAAAAACTCGTGGCCCACCAATATTCTCACTTTGACCTCTGAACAAGTTTTCCTCTAATGTCTCGAGATCTAATAACTTGATTAATTTATTTAAAGCTTTCTTTTTCATATTATGTAAATTTCTTTTCTTCCCACCATGGGTAATATTCTGGCATATCCGTAGAGACTTTATTAGGAAATTCAGGCGGCCTCTTCTCCAGAAATGAGTTCACACCTTCTTTTGCATCATCGCCTCTTCCAAGCTCGTATATAAACCTAGAATCAACTTTATGAGCTTCCATAGGATGGTCGGCCCCTAGCATTTTCCAAAGCATCTGCCGAGTCAAAGAAACTGATATCGAAGAAGTATTCTGAATTATTTCATTAGCTATAGATTTGGCCTTTTCAAGAAGTTCGTCAGGTTTATGGACTGATCTAATCAACCCACCATCTTTGGCTTCTTCAGCACTAAAAACCTTCCCAGAGTATGTCCACTCTAGAGCCTTACTTATACCCACTAAACGGGGAAGAAACCAGCTTGATGCTGCTTCAGGGACTAAACCTCTTCTAGCAAACACAAAGCCAAACTTTGCATCCTCACTAGCAAGTCTAATATCCATAGGTAAAGTCATTGTGACGCCTACTCCAACAGCAGGTCCTTTAATAGCAGCTATAATCGGTTTGGGACAGTCATATATAGATAAAGTAGTCCTACCTCCCCCATCTCTCATCCATTCAGGATCTTGTTTATGATCAAGCTCATCACCCTTATTATTTCTAACATCTCTATTAAAAGTATTCGATCCAGAAGATAGATCAGCACCAGCGCAAAAACCCCTTCCCTCTCCAGTTACAATAATAACTCTTACATCATCATCTTTTCCTGCCGAATCAAAAGCAGATATTAATTCATCCATCATTTGCCCCGTAAAAGCATTAAGCTTGTCTGGACGGTTTAAAGTTAGAGTTAGAATATTATTTTCTACTTCATATTTTATCGTTTCATATTTCATCATAATTTTCCTATTCAATTAAATGATCGATTTCATCTGCTGGAACACTATCTGCTGCTTGACCTACTTCTTTTGCCGGAACTCCAGCAACTGTTGTTCCTTCTCGCACGTTCTCTAGAACTACACTTCCTGCTGCTATTTTAGCATTGCGGCCTATTTGTACATTACCCAGAATTGTAGATGAGGCACTTAATAATACCCCCTCCATTACTTTGGGATGTCTATCTCCTGTTTCTTTGCCCGTTCCTCCCAACGTAACACCCTGAAAAATAGAAACATTGTCTTCAATAACAGATGTTTCACCGATAACAACTCCTGTCCCATGATCAATCATTATCCCCTTGCCTAGTTTTGCGGCAGGATGAATATCAACTCCGTACACTTCAGATGTTCTGCTCTGAAAATAGTGAGCTAGAGTGTGTCGTGAATTCTCCCATAACCAACTTGCCACTCGATGTGATTGCAAAGACTTAAATCCCTTAAAAAATAAAAGTGGTTCAGATAAATAACGACAAGAAGGATCCTTTTCCTTAGCCGCAAGCAAATCTGTTATTGTTCCTTCAAGGATTTTTTCGCTGGAATTAATAGCATCTTTTATTACGCTCCTTAGCATCATAGGCTGAACAGAGCTGCTGCCCAGGTCGTTTGCTATTAGATCAGCAATGGCTGCTGAAAAGGAACTATGCTCCAATACAGTCGTATGAAAGAAACTTGCCAGCACAGGCTCAGCCTTAACTCGTTTTTGAGTTTCTTCTTGAATAGTGCTCCAAATGTCAGCTATCGATTCTTTATTTGCCATATGCCTATTGTACTTCAGCCTAAGTATTGCTGAAACGATTCAAATCAGGATAATGGGGCGCCTTTCTTTTAAATAATTAAAAATGAACGATAAAAATGATAACGGAATACCTAGCGTAGAGATAGATGTTAGGAAGACATTTGATATAGATGTTGATATGAAGGTGATGGGTTTTAAAGAGCCTAACGAATATGTACCTACAATAGATAACTCATATAAATTTGATAAAAATACTACCTTAGCTATTCTTGCGGGCTTCTCTCATAACCGAAGAGTTATGATTCAAGGCTATCATGGTTCTGGTAAGTCAACACACATAGAACAGGTGGCCGCAAGACTTAATTGGCCATGTATACGAATTAATCTGGATAGCCACATAAGTAGGATTGATTTACTAGGCAAAGACGCGATAACTTTAAAGGATGGTAAACAAATTACTGAATTCAAAGAAGGTATTCTACCTTGGGCACTGCAGACTCCTACGGCATTAGTGTTTGATGAATACGACGCCGGAAGACCTGATGTAATGTTTGTAATTCAAAGAGTTCTTGAAGTAGAAGGTAAGTTAACCTTGCTTGATCAAAATAAGGTTATATCTCCTCATGCTGGATTTAGACTATTTGCTACTGCAAATACTGTGGGACTAGGTGACACTTCAGGTTTGTATCATGGCACTCAGCAAATAAACCAGGGTCAAATGGACAGATGGCACATTGTCTCAACACTTAATTATTTAGATCCAGATTTAGAACTTAAAGTTGTTCTCTCAAAAGTACCGAGTTTAGATAATAAAGAAGGTCTGGAAATAGCTAAAAATATGATTTCTGTAGCCAATTTATCTAGGCAAGGGTTCGCAAATGGTGATATTTCTACATTAATGTCTCCTAGAACAGTGATTAGTTGGGCAGAAAATTATCAAATTTTTAATGATCTCAATAAATCTTTTGAAATAACTTTCTTAAATAAATGTGACGAGACAGAAAGAGTTATCATCGCCGAATATTATCAGAGATGCTTTGATTCTGAATCTGCAGATTCTATTGCAGAAGAAATAGATAAAGTTTAGTTAGCAAATGGCCCCAAAAAATTCGCAGCCAGAGACCATAAAAGAAGCTGTCTCAGCTGCAACAAGAGCCATTTCAGGTAATCCCGAAATTGAAATAAATTTTGGGGGCATAGGCTCCTCTTTACCTAATCCACCAAAATCTTTACAAGAATTATCATCTTATAGAGGGAAAGCAGATGCTCTAGCGTGCGTAGAGAAGTATAGAGACAAAACTATTAGAATTAATTCAGGCACCGAAAAGGTTAACTCATTAATGAAAGTCATGGAGGATGCTCGGGTAGAAATACTTGGATCATTAAACTACCCAGGGGTAGCTACAAACATCACTTCTAAATATAAAGAAAAATGTAAATTATATGAAAGCCTTGAAGATCAAGAAGATCATCTAGAAATAGCACTAGAAACTTGGCTAAGAGATTTATGTCTTCCTGAAAATGAAACTAAAAAATCCAGTCTATTCCTGCAGTACTGGGGAAAACTTTTTGATAATCAAGAGGATGAGTTAAAACAAAAATTAAGAGAATCTCTAGACGATCAGTCTAAGTTTCAAGAAATTTCAGAAGATTTTTTAAAAAATCTAAATATAGATGATGAACAAAATGAATCCGAAGAGAACGATTTAGAAGATGAGACTGAACAAGAAGAAGAATCAGCTTCGGAAAATGGAGAAGAGGATGAGTCTCAAGAATCAGAAAGCTCACCCGATCAAGATAATCAAGAAGGAACAGAAGAGACTGAAGGAGATTCAGGTGACGTAGATGAAGATGCAATTGTAGATGAAAACCAAGAGATTATGACCAATCAGTCATGGCTAGAATCTCTTGTAGGTCAAACTACAAACTTCACTTATAAAGTTTATACAAGAAGTTTTGATGAAGAGATTAAGGCCGAGGATTTATGTAGTCCTGAAGAGCTTCAAAGGTTAAGAAAACATCTTGATCAACTAATGGGCCCTAGTAAAGCTACAATTTCAAAATTAGCTCATAGACTACAAAGATTCTTAATGGCTCAGCAAAATAGATCCTGGGAATTTAATAAAGAAGAAGGCATGTTGGATTCTGCGCGTTTACATAAAATTATCACCGACCCTCTGACTGCTCTTACTTACAAAGTAGAGAAAGATACAGAATTTAGAGATACCAGTGTCTCTATATTAGTTGATAGCTCTGGATCCATGAGAGGAAGATCAATGACAGTAGCTGCAATATGTGCAGATATAATCAGTACTACGCTAGAACGCTGTAATGTTAAAACCGAAGTCCTAGGTTTTACAACTAAACAATGGAAAGGTGGGGAAAGTAGAAAAATGTGGATGGAGGATGGTAAGCCTGAAAATCCTGGAAGACTAAACGATATTAGACACATAATTTTTAAATCTGCAGACACACCTTGGAGAAGAGGCCAAAAAAACTTTGGACTTATGTTGAGAGAAGGATTGTTAAAAGAAAATGTGGATGGAGAGGCTTTAATTTGGGCCCATGACAGACTAGCCAGAAGATCAGAACAAAGAAAGATACTCATGGTTATTTCGGATGGTGCTCCAGTAGATGATAGTACTTTATCGACTAACCCAACTAACTTCTTAGACCTTCATTTAAGACAAGTAATACATTCTATTGAAACAAAATCAGATATTAACCTCATAGCCATTGGGATTGGTCATGATGTAACACGTTATTATAAAAATGCAGTTACTATTCATAGAGCAGAAGAATTGGGTGGCGCAATGTTAGAACAACTAACAGATCTGTTTAAAGTAGACTGATAAGTCTTTTACCAACGAATATTGGTCATTATGGAATACTTAAAAAATAAGACTTTCTTAGTTGGTTTAGCTTTTTGGATACTAGCAACTTTGAGTTTTTTTATTTTCATCCAAATAGGAGTTGAGGTATCTCCTATAGCTAAAGACGGAATGAACAGCCTTTTAACCATCTACCTACCAGTAGTTTTGTTATCAGTTTTCTTATTGCTTTATTTAACTAGGAAACGTGAAGATGTTAAGTGGGAAGAACATTTTGCCGTAAATAAAGAATCAGCAGAAAAAGAAGCGTGGCAGGTTTTCGCATATCTCGTGCTTACTCAACTCATATTAGGTCTGGGTTTTAATATGGGACTTCACTTTCCAGGCACGGACATTTATACAACAAATAGTCATTCTCAGGCTGATGTATGGAGCTGGATTCTAACCTACTCTGTCGTTTACACAGTATTGCCTTTTATTTGGCTTCAAAAGAGAGGCTTTTCACTTAAAAAATTAGTCTCCTCATTAGAATGGAAAAGAGATATATGGATAATTTTTGCATACTGGTCTTTAGACTTCTTTGGCCCAATTATTTCAGGGTCTACTGACTTTATCGGAGATATCACTGCAAGACAGTATGCTCAAGGGATACCGTGGGGAATTTTAATAAATACATTAGGTGCAGGACTCCCAGTAATCGTAATGATGCATTTAATATTTCTTCCAAGAGTAGCGGTTTTAGTTAACAACAAGCTCACAGTTATTCTATTAGGGGGTCTTTTTTATTCTGTATTTAGTTTATTTGATCAAGGTGTGGATTACAGCAGCACCGGAGCAGCATTGACTAGCTTTACTTATATAATTATGACCCAAACTTTAGTTGGAATGGGCAAGGCCACTTTCACTGTAGTTACAGGAAATCCATTCATACATTTTATTACCTTGCATGTTATTAGTGCGAGAGTTCCATTTGACACTAGGATGTATTTAGAAATATTCAGAATCAAATAAACAAAATTTTAAAAGACAAGAAAGGGGTAGTTTTCCTTTATATGGGGTAGAATATAGTGCTATTAAGGATACAAAATCATGAAAATAACAGAAGTAAAAAATTGTCCTCCAGGATTAAACTATTTTGATAAAGATGACTTAGAAAGTAAGTTAGAGCCTCAAGATATTGAAGATATTGTAGAGATTTTCCAAACTCCACTTACAGGATCTTATAACTGGGACTATACGGATGCAGATAACAGGCTTAAGAAACTCTACGAATTAGGAAAAAAACTAAATTGGAATGCGACTTTAGACTTAGATTGGTCTAATAAGCATTACTCTCATTCTGATTGGGCAACCACTCCCGAACATCAACAATTAGCTGGTTTTAAGCCTTATGATGACCTTTCAGAAGAAAAGAAAATTGAAGTATCATGGCACCTTTTAGCCAGCAGCTTAAGTCAAATTGTTCACGGAGAACAAGGAGCTTTGCTTGTAGCCTCTCAACTAGTATCTTGTGCACCAACATACAATGCAAAACTATATGCAGCATCACAAACATTTGATGAAGCAAGACATGTAGAAGTATTCAATAAATACCTACAAGAGAGAATCGGTTTTAATTATCCCGTTATGCCAGGACTAAAGCTATTGCTTGATAAGATTCTTTCAGATCCTAGATGGGATTTAAAGTTCATAGGCATGCAAATAATTATCGAGGGATTAGCTCTTGCAGCCTTTGAAAGACAAAGAGCAGCGGCAATGGATCCATTACTAAAAGATCTCTTCTATCTAGTTATTAGAGATGAAGCTAGGCATGTTACTTTTGGAGTTAATTATTTAGAGGAGTTTGTTCAAACTCTCTCAGATGAAGAAAAAGAAGAAAGAGCTGATTTTGCATATGAAGCTTGTGTGGTTATGAGAAATAGATTTGGTTCTGATAATGTAATGAAACAATTTGGATGGAATGTTGAAGAAGCTCAAGAAGTTCTTAATCAATCTGAAAATGCAAAATTATTTAACAATCTCCTGTTTGCTAAAATAATGCCCAACCTAAAGAGGATTGGACTACTCACAGAAAAAACCCTAGAGAAATACGAAGAAATGGATATCCTTCAGTTTCAAGATCTAGAAGATCACGGAAATATAGACTGGGATGAACTATCACAGCCTCTAGATTATTCATCTAAAACTGCCTAAAAGACATGAAAATAAAAGTTGTAGACAATCCTCCCGTAGACCCCAGAGAATTTGATCTTCCTGCTGATTTTAGCGAAGAGAATATTGAAGATGTTGTAGAAATATTTAATACGCCGTTAGTTGGGCACTACAACTGGGATTACACTGATGCTGATACTCGCATCAAAAAACTCTACGAACTAGGTAAAAAACTTAATTGGGATGGATCCATTGATTTAGATTGGTCTAAGGCTATAAAAAAAGGGGAAGCTCCCTTGAAAGCTAACCTAATTGCAAGGATGGAAGGCCCTCTCGCTGCCCTACCTGAAGAAGAGCGCATAGAATACATGCGTCATGACAATGCATGGTCTTTAAGTCAATTTCTTCATGGTGAACAAGGCGCATTGTTGGTTGCATCACAACTTGTCTCTTGTGCTCCAACTTATCAGGCAAAGTTATATGCAGCTTCTCAAACTTTTGATGAAGCGAGACATGTAGAGGTTTTCGCAAGATATATAAAAGAAGTATCTGGAATTGAATATCCGATAAATAAGAATCTTAAATCTTTAATCGACAAAATTCTTTCAGATCCTAGATGGGATTTAAAATTTATAGGTATGCAAATAATTATTGAAGGGCTCGCTCTTGCAGCATTTCAAACAACTAAAGAAACTTCTAACTGTGCACTTCTAAGGCAGCTTGTGCATTATGTGATCAGAGATGAAGCGAGACATGTTACTTTTGGAGTTAATTATTTGGAAGAATTTTTAAATACTCTCACTGAAGAAGAAGTAGAAGACAGAGCAATGTTTGCTTATGAGGCTTGCGTTGTAATGAGAGACAGAATTATAAACACAGAGTTGCCTGCTAGATGGTTCAATATAAGCGAAGAAGAAATAAGAGAAATGTTGATTAATAATGAAACTCAAGACATGTTCACAAATCTCTTATTCAGTAGAGTTATGCCTAACCTTAAGAGAATTGGTCTTTTGACTGATAAAGTGTTACCGCTTTATGAAAAGCTTAATCTAACGTCTTATATGGACGCAGATAGTGAATTTGAAATTGACTGGGCTGAACTTAACAAACCATTAGAGTCTTCAAAAGAAATAGATCAACAATCAGATAAAGAATTGGCTGCACACGCAGCACAAGGTCTATTTTAGATTAACCCTATATTCTGTAGATAAATAGAAGTCACTACTATTATTATAGTAGTGACTTCCTTGCCTCACTAATCCTATTCTAGAAGAAATTTCTCCACCAAGAAAAGCTGCCTGATGGATTAATTGTAATTCTATCTCTCTTCCTCTTGGAGATAGATCAACAAATTCATTTCTAAATAAGACCTCTCTAGACCTGGTTCTAGCATATGGTATTGAAAGAGACATTCCGCCTCTTTCTATTCTTAAAGGTTGTTGAATCTTAATCCCAAAACTATCTTTTTTTCCTAAACCTCTCTTTGAAAAAAGACCCAGACTAAATGAAGAAGATGAAAATTCATCTAAATTAGTAACCAGACCTGATTCTTTGAAATCGCTTTTAGTTTTCCCATAAAAAAATGAACTTGAGAAGTAAAATTTATTAAATTCTTTAGAAGATTCAATGCCTGTAAATAATGTATCTGAGCCATCTAATGTACCAAAAGCTCCTTCCATTACGTTCCCTAAGAATCCTCTTGGTTCTTTTAGTAGACCGGAATGGAGAGATAAACTTGAACTATTAAATTCTCTTTTAAACTCAAGAAGAACTCCGGTGGTTTTGGGTTTCTCATACAAAAACCTCTCCATGAGAGGATCTTCTCCTTTAAAAATAAAAGCATTAAAGGAGTTTCTGTTTGAATTATAACCTGCCCCAAGAAAAGAACCATTCCCTGTTAGTTCCAAGAAGGGGTGATAATGGATATTTGATATGCCAATACCTTGCCCTAAAGACTCTTGCTTGAAACCTAAATATACAGAAGGGCTTATACCTGAACC
>CAYVAL010000006.1:0-13315 GCA_964449395.1 uncultured Gammaproteobacteria bacterium
TGGATATACCTATTACTAGTCTCATAAGTTATGCGGACTGAGTTAACAAAAAAAAATACACTTATCGCAGTTGCAATGGAAGAGGAGCTGAGCCTTGAACAGGCTGAAGGTTGGAGGGTTGTCTATACTGGGATTGGTAAGGTAAATGCATTAATTTCAGTTAATAGAGCTCTAAGAAAAGATAAACCAGTCAATATTATTAACTTTGGAACTGCCGGTTCTTCAAGGGTCGATTTAGAAGGTCTACATGAGGTTACCACTTTCAAGCAGAGAGATATGGACTTAAGAGATATAGGTCTCCCTCTTGGAGTTACTCTTAACGATGACATCAGTGACATTTTCCTTGATAGACCGGGTTTAAGTTGCGGCACTGGAGATAGTTTTGTTACTTCAAAACAAGAAATAAAAACTGATTTGTATGACATGGAGGCCTACGCACTTGCAAAGCTATGTTTAATAGAATCAATTAATTTCTTTTGTTTCAAATATATTAGTGACGAGGCAAACGACAGCGCATCTGAAGACTGGAATAAGAATGTTTCAGAGGGAGGCGAAGCTTTCCAGATTTATTTAAAAAATTTAAATGGATAACCTAAAGATAGTACCTTTCAATAAAGATTACAAACCGGCATTTGAATTCCTAAATAGGGCTTGGATAGAGGAATATTTCATCATGGAAGAAGAAGACCTTAAAACTCTTCAAAATCCTGAGTCTTATATTCTTGAAGATGGAGGAGAGGTTTTTTTTGCTATTTTAGATGGTGAAGTAGTAGGAACTGCTGCAATGATTCAAACCGATAAAGGAATTTACGAGCTAGCAAAGATGGCTGTTGCAAGACAGTTTCAAGGACTGGGTATAGGAAAAAAATTATTAAGAAGATGTATTGATTTTTCTAAAGAAAGAGAAGCTACAGAAATTTTTTTGATTACAAATGATTCTTTGAAGCCTGCTTTGAGTCTGTATCTTTCTTTTGGTTTTGTATTAAATGATCAGAATGATGATAATAGATATGAAAGAGGTAATACTAAAATGAACTTATTAATTGGAGGGAAATAATATGATAGATCTAGATCTAAGTGGCAAAAGAGCAGTAGTTACAGGAGCAAGTCTCGGTATTGGTGAAGCGACAGTAAAAATGTTAGCTGAACATGGAGCTGATGTCTCTTTTTGCGCACGAACTGCTGAATCGGTAGAAAAACTATCTTCTCTAAAAACTATAAATGGTTCAATTAAAGGTTATGTGGCAGATATGGGAGAGAAAGAATCAACACAAAGTTTTATAGAAAATGTCCAAGAAGATGGCAATGTAGATATCCTAGTTAACAATGTTGGTGCATCTCCTTCAAGAAATTTTCTTTATATGACGGATGAAGACTGGCAAGAACTGCATGAACTCAATCTACTTTCTGCGGTTAGGTGTACCAGGTCTTTTTTACCCGGTATGAGAGCCAATAAATGGGGCAGAGTAGTTATGATTTCTAGCTCTGCAGGAAAGTATCCAAATGCAGCCCTAATAGATTATGGAGCAACAAAGGCAGCTATGATCTCTATTTCAAAGTCATTGGCAAAAAAATATGGTGCAGATGGAGTTCTAATTAATTCTGTCCTGCCAGGACTTATTCATACTGCTATGTGGGAAAGGGCAGCTACTGAAATTGCTGAAGCAACAGGCGGGAAAATGGAAGATGTCATAAAAGGTAATGGAGCTTCAGTGCCAGTAGGAAGATATGGAACTTCTGAGGAAGTTGCATCACTTGTAACTTTTTTATGTTCTGATGCTGCTTCATATATTAGCGGAACATCTATAGAAGTAGACGGAGGACAAGCAGGACATATATAAATGAAAGAATTTTATGGTTCATGTCACTGTGGTCTAGTTAAATTTAAATTTTCTACAAAAGATATATTCGAAGACATATACAGATGTAATTGTTCTTTGTGTTTAAAAAAATCTATTATTATGAAATCGATAAAGAAGGATGCATTTACATTACTGTCTGGAGAAAAACATACGACTGAGTATCAATGGAATAAGAATATTGCTAGGCACTTCTTTTGTAAGAATTGCGGAGTATATACACATCATGTTAGAAGAAGAGATCCTTCCCAGATAAGTGTAAATATTCATTGTGTTGATGATATATTGTTAACTCCTGATATAAAAATTAACCAGGTGGATGGAGCTAGTCACGACTAAGATTTATGTTAATAACCAAAAAACCAAATTATCTTTTATTAAAAGCTTCTCTAGTGCTTTCTTTGATTATTTTTTCATTTTATTTATTATTTCAATTAGATCTTATTGCATTGATAATCAATTCTGATCGTAGCAAGATTTCTTTGATAATTTTAGTTATATACCTATTGGCTACCTTACATTGGTTTTATATAGCTATTACTTTGGATAAAGAAATATCAAGTATAGATAAACTTGAAAAAGATACTTTAATTGGTAGATACCTTATAAAAAGAAATGAGCTTGAGAAGACCCAGTCTCTTTACAATCTGCTGGAAGACGAACTTTCTAACAGACATTCAATAGGCTATTTAATTGTGGATATACTATTAAAACTTGGACTTACGGGTACGGTAATAGGCTTTATTTTAATGTTACTACCTATAGGTGAAATTAAAGATTTTGATCCACAAATACTACAAAAGTTGCTATCCACCATGAGTGGAGGTATGGCAGTAGCTTTGTACACAACATTAACTGGTCTTGTAACTAGCATGTTATTGAAGTTTCAATATTTCTTATTAGATTCAAGCCTCAGTCAAAGCTTGAATCATCTGAATTCAGAATATAAATGAAACATACGATCCTTCAGAAATCTGAAGAACAGGATGTATTTACAGATTTACTTTTTAATGCGTTATTGGGATTTGCCTTCATGTTTGCCATCGCATTTATGTTAATTAATAATTCTGAGGAGTCTGGAAAGATCAATACAAAGGCTGAGGTATTAATATCTATCCAATGGCCAGATGAACATCCTGATGATGTAGACGCGGTTGTAGAAGATCCTCAAGGAAGTCTAGTTTGGTACCACAATCGAGATTCAGGATTAATGCATCTTGATAGAGATGATAGGGGTAACCTATCAGACAACATTAGTCTCAAAGGAGAAGTGGTTTCCAGTCCAATTAATCAAGAGACAGTAACAGTTAGAGGATTACAGACAGGAGAATATGTGATTAATTTATTGCATTACAAATCAAATTATCAGGATCCTCTTCCGGTGACAGTTAAAGTAGAAAAACTTAATCCTTCGGTGGAGTTAATTTATTACGGACAACACTTTCTCAATGGTGTGGGGGATGAAATTACAGCATTGAGATTTTCTGTCGATGGCAACAAAGAAGTTTCAAACATAAATCAACTCCCTAAGAGACTTCTTACCAAGGCTCTTGGTGGTAAATAACTATGCTAGAGGAAAGACTCTTACTGACGATTTCTTACGTTGTTGTGGCAGCTCTTCTACTGATCTTTTGCTTTTATACTAGCTTTTCAAGAAAAATTAAATTAGCGGCGATAATAGCATTATCTATTTTTTATATTATTAGCTGGAATGGTTTTTTAGGAATATTAGGATGGCCAACTTCAGAAGAATTACCTGAAAATTTCAATATTTCTTGGGTAGTAATACAGGAGCCAAATAAACGTCAGACTAATGAAGGAAGCCTTTTTTTATGGATAAGGGAAATTGATCCTTCAAATAAACCAATCGGAGATCCTCGTTCTTATAAATTAATTTGGAATGAAGAAAATCATAAAAGAGCTCAAGAAGCCTTACATAAATTAAAAGAAGGAGAACAGCTTAATGGAAGAAAGTCTTATGGCGTTCTAAATAAAGAAAACGAAGGCAAGAAGTCTAATGCTTATGAAATTCATGAGGGTGAACCAGAACAGGGGAGGCCTTCATTTGAATTCGTTGAAATACCTCCTCCCGATCTCCCTCCAAAAACACTCACCTTAGATTAGTTTTTTACTCTTCTTCCTGGCCGAACCATGTGAATTGCGGGGCTTCCATGTTCCCCAATGCAACTTCTCTATCTTCATGAGCTCGAGCTTTTACATAGTGGTGGATATTTTCTACCTCTTCTTGTGATAATACATCAGAAAATGATGCCATACCATTACTGGCCAAAAGCCCTTCAAGAACAATCTGATTAAAGGCATCATGAGTTCCGGCTGTCATTTTTCTTAGATCTGGTATTCCACCAGCCGACTTAACCACAAATCCATGGCAAACGGCGCAGTAGTCATTATAGTTACTCTCACCATTTTGTAGTTGTCCGATGCTTACTTGCATTAAATTTTGTTCGGGAATTGTTTTATCTCTAACATCTGGTATTGGCAATGTTTCACTTCCACCAAGCTTAAAGGTAAGCATTCTTCCAAAATTGTTATAGGTCAGAGAAGCCTGCACCTCAATGGGAGGTAAAGGCTCTCCTCCAAACATATCTCCACCACCTGAACCTGTAAGTATAGAGACATATTGCTCTCCATTAATTTCAAAGGTTATTGGAGGAGCTAACATGGAAGTATAGGTATTAAACTCCCAAAGTCTTTCACCAGTTTCTTTATCATATGCTGAGAACATACCTAAAGCATCACCCTGGAAGACAAGTCCACCTGCAGTTCCTAAAACTCCACCATTCCAGTAATGAGGTATAGCTACTGACCACTTAGTTTCACCCGTTAAAGGGTCAAAGGCCTTCAAAAATCCCCCTGGTTTTGGCTGAGATTCTAAATTATTAAGAATATTTTGAGCAAGAGAGCTCATTTCTATCCCCATATTCCACCTTCCAGGATTCCTTTTGTAAACTCCAGTTTTTTTGTAGTCTTCTTGTATCGCATAGAAAAATGGATTTTCTTGAGTAGGTATGTAAGCTAAGCCGGCATCAAGGTCTATAGACATTGCTTGCCAATTATGAGCTCCTAGAGGTCCAGGTAAAACCCAAGCGCCATTATCTGAATAATCTACTTCTGGATTTTCTACCGGTCTACCAGTCTCTAGATCAACATGAGTTGCCCAAGTTACTGCAGCAAACGGGTGTGCCCTAAGGACTTTTCCATCCTCTCTATCAATCACATAAAAGAAACCATTTTTAGGAGCTTGAAGAAGAACTTTTTTCATTTCTCCATCTACTTCCATATCAGCCAAAGCCATATCTTGTACAGCAGTGTAATCCCAATTATCTGCAGGAGTAGTTTGATAGTGCCATTTATAAACACCGGTATCAGCATCTACCGCAACAATAGAAGATAAGAATAAATTATCACCTCCACCAGGGGATCTAATTTCTCTTGTCCACGGAGAACCATTTCCAACACCCAGATAAACATTGTTAAAATCAGGATCATAAACTATTGAGTTCCAAACAGTTCCTCCTCCACCGAATTCCCACCAGTTTGTTCCTTTCCAAGTTTTTGCGGCCATTTCCATTGCAGGATCTTCAAAACCTAAATCCGGGTTCCCTGGAACAGTATAGAATCTCCATACCTGATCTCCACTTTCTGAATCATAGGCAGTTACATAACCTCTAACGCCGTACTCAGCCCCACCATTACCAATATAAACTTTACCTTTAGCCACTCTCGGAGCACCAGTTATGGTATAAGCTCTGGTTCTATCAATAATAGTATCTACTTCCCAAACCTTTTCTCCAGTTTCAGCATTTAATGCAAACAGCCTGCCATCAAGGCTAGCCGAGTAAACTTTTCCGTTATAAACCGCAACCCCTCTGTTAACAATGTCACAGCATGCTTTTCTGGCCCATTCACCTGGAACATTAGGGTCGAAACGCCAAATGGTTTCACCCGATAAAGCGTCTACTGCATAAACTCTACTCCATGTGCTTGTAAAAAACATGATTCCATCAACTACAATTGGGGTCGCTTCAAGCGCTCTGTTTGTTCCCATGTCTTTAGACCAAACTAAACCTAGGTCTTGAACATTTTCTCTATTTATTTTTTTTAGTGGAGAAAACCTCTGTTCTTCGTAATCTCTTCCAAAGGCTAACCAATTTCCAGGTTCTGATTCTGCCGATAATATTCTTTCATCATTAATAAGCCCGATTTTTGAAGAACCGCTTGAGGGTTCTGTTTCAGAGATCTCTTCTTTTGAAGATTCACTACAGCTGGAAAGACCTATAGTCAGTATAAGTCCTAAGTAGAAAATTTTATTTTTCATTTATTGCCCCAAATTTTTTATTAACTCTAACTCTTTTTTTTGTTATTTGGAATATAACATCTCAAGAATATTTACTATATGATTACTCTAACTGTGAAATATTTATTTACTATTATTACTTTAATATCTCCCTTACTGCTAATGACTAAAGTTATAGATAATTTAGATGACAAGAGGGTTGAGTGGGTACCTTTTTCCGATCAAGTGATGGGAGGAATATCTGAGGTCAAGTTTTCAGAAGAGTCAGAAGATGGACTGTCTTATTATCATATGGAAGGTAATGTCAGTACTGAGAATAATGGAGGATTTATTCAGTTTAGAGCTGATATTGGAATAGAAGATGAGCCTTACAAGGGTTTTAGAGTCAAAACTAGAGGCAATGGAGAAGAGTACTATTTATTTTTAAGAACTTCAAAAACCAGATTGCCTTGGCTTTATTATGGTTCAACTTTTAAAACATCAAGCCAATGGCAATGGATAGAAATACCTTTTTCTTCTTTTAAAAAAAGCGACGGAAGATTCAGTAGATTTGTTCCTGAAGAGTTTGATCTTACAACTATTAAGAATATAGGTGTAGTAGCTTATGGAAAAGACTTCTATGCCGACATTGACATAGCAGGTTTAGAGCTTTACTAACCCAAATCTCTAAAGTTAGGTTTTCTTTTAGCTACAAAAGCAGAAACACCTTCTTTAAAGTCTTGAGAATCAGTTCTTACTCTTTGCGTTTCTTTTTCATAATCTAACTGCTCACTAAGAGTGCTAGATAAGGCCCTATCGTGAGCCTTTACAATCGCTTTTAAGCCTTCAATTGGGCCATCTGCTATTTTTTCAGCTATCTCTTCAGCTTTATTAATAAGTTGATCATCTGCAACACAGTCCCATATCAGACCCCATTCCTTAGCTTGCTCAGCTGACAAATCTTCGCCTAATAATCCCATGCCATTTGCTCTAGCCCTGCCAATAAGATTAGGTACAAACCAAGATGCTCCTACATCAGAGATAATTCCCAAGTTCGGACCAAAAACTAATTTAAATTTTGCAGAAGATGAAGCAATTACAATATCTCCGCAAAGAGCTAATCCTACTCCTCCCCCGGCTGCTATTCCATTAATGGCCGTTATCACGGGTTTATTTGATTGGGTTATTGCTTTGACTAAAGGATTAAAAGCATTCTCCATATTATTAAAAGTAGCCTCACCCGAAGAAAGCCCTTGAGTCTTTGGCCAGCCCCCATCAACTAGATCGGCCCCGGAACAAAACCCTCTACCGCTTCCAGTAATTATTATTGAGCGAACTTCTTTATTGGATTTTGCTTCATTAATATTCTCAAGTAATCCAAGAATTAAATCAGCATTCATTGCATTCAATACCTCGGGTCTATTCAACGTGAGTGTTAATACACCTTTCTTACTTAAGCTGTTTCTTATCGTTTCGTTCATAATTTTTCTTAATTAAATTGTTTTTCAGTACTAGCAAATAGGAAATAAAATATTCCTCCAAAGAAAGTAATACCAGCCACTACATAAAATACCATATCCCAAGAGTTCGTTGCATCTAATATCATTCCAGTGATTATGGCTCCTATAAATCCAGGAATAGCTGCAAACATATTAGTTATTCCCATCAATCTTCCAGTATGTTCGGGTCCAATGTCTGCATGGTTGACAATAAAACCTCCAGCACTAAAACCTCCAAATACGTTACCTAAACACATAATGGCTATAACGCCAGCAACGCTATCTAGCTCAGGAACAATACATAGGCAAATACCACTTCCACCAAAAGCTATAGTGTTGCAAAGTTTCCTAACAGTAATAAGCTTTACTCCTTTATTGGTTAGGTAATCTGCAAAATACCCTCCTATGTTTAAAAATATAAAGGAGGCTATGTGAGGTAACATTGCCAATAAACCTACTGCAGCCATTGGCACTCCTAAACCGTCTTTTATGAATATAGGAAGCCATGATAAAAAAACAAATAAGCTGTAATTATTGCAAAAATGTGCCACGGCAATAGCCCATAAAGGTAAGTTTCCTCTCCATTTAGAAAAAGCTAGAGTTTCAGCTTTATCAGAGGCAGGTGCATTATTGGTTATAAATTTTAATTCATCATCAGATATATTTGGGTCTTCCTTAGGCGTTGAGAAGACGATCTTTTGCCAATAAACATACCAAATAAAACCTAAACCACCATATAAATAAAAAGCCCATTCCCAGCCTAGTCTTAAGATAATTATTGGTGTTACTACAAGGCCAAAAATAGTTCCTATCGGTATAGCGCTATTAGTGATAGCCACAGAACGAGCACGTTCACTAAATGGCACCCATCTAGCATATAAACTATGCCACGCCGGAAAAGTAATACCTTCTCCAAGACCCATACCTATTCTGGCAATTATTAGAGCGGCAAATCCTCCATAGAAAGCCCAGGGAGTAATAAAAGTAAATATTGACCAAATAATTAGACCGACACCAAGAACTATTTTTGCACCTATCTTATCTGATAATAGGCCTCCTATTATCTGCGTTAAGATATAGCCAATATAGAAACTAGACAGAATAAAACCTCTTTGGGTTTCAGACCAACCCATACCTTCACTCATTGGAATTATTGCCAGAGATATTACCACTCTGTCTATATAACAAATGAAAACAGCAGCTACCGTTAATGAAATTACTTTGTATCTTTGTAGCATCCTTTCTTTTTCTCCCCTTTGAAACATATAAGATACATTTTTCTTAGATTAATTAAAAATAATTTTAGAAATTAGTTATGATAATTTATTCATAAGGGAGAAAAGCTTTGAACAAAGAATCCAATCACTTACTAGATGGAATAAGAGTTATTGATGCTGCAAGTTTTATTGCCGGTCCTACTGCGGCGACAATTATGTCTGACTTCGGTGCAGAAGTTATAAAAATTGAACCTCAGAGCGGAGATAGTCTTAGAAATTTAATTGTGAATGGCAGGATGCCTGAAGGAAAAGAAAATTACTGTTGGGAATTAACTTCAAGAAATAAAAAAAGTATCTCTCTTAACCTTAAAGATGATGTCGCCCATAAAATATTAGTGGATTTAATTAAAAGTGCAGATGTATTTATTACGAACATGCCATTCCCAATAAGAGAGAAATTGAAGATAACTGCTGATGATGTTCGACCGCATAACAGTAAAATAATTTACGCTTCATTAACTGGTTATGGAGAGGTTGGACCCGATGCTGATAGAACAGCATATGACTCGATGGCATGGTGGGCCCGAAGTGGACTAATGGACTGGGTCAGACCGTCTGATAACTCTCCCGTGGCTTGGTCAACACCAGGTATGGGCGATCATCCTACAGGTATGGCACTATATGGAGCCATAATGACTGCTCTTTATAAACGAGAACGAACAGGAGAAGGCAGTGAAGTTTCAACATCCTTAATGGCTAATGGTGCCTGGGCTAATGGAGTTTTTATTCAGGCAGCTCTAATGGATATTGAATTTCCTGAAAGACCAGAACCCCTTCCAAGACACCCATTCTATGACTTTTATACAACAAAAGATAAAAGAGAATTCGCACTTGGGATGATAAATTCCAGAATAGAATGGCCAAAACTTATAGAAGTTTTAAAACGAGACGATTGGATAAAAAGAAACCTTTTTGATTTTGAAAACCCTTTTGAAAATGCTGATATATTAAGATCTGAACTCGCAGAGGAATTTAGTCAAAGAAATCTAATGGAAGTTAATGAACTGCTCAGAGATTCAGGTGTAACTTTTGGGGTGCTGGGAAAGACAAAAGACCACAGAGTAGATGCTCAGTTCCTAGAAACCGAAACACTCGTTCCTCTAGAGCATGATTCATTTGATGATTTATTAACCGTGAGTAGTCCATTTCAAATTCAAGGCGAAAATAAAGTAGATTTCTTGAGAGCCCCTAAAGTAGGTGAGCACACGAAACAAGTATTAAAAGATATGGGCATAGAAGATGAAGAATTAGATGTTCTCAAAGAAAATAAAACAATTTATTGGCCGGATAAACAACAATAATTATGATTAAGAAATTAAGATCTCATGGATTGCCAGTATTCATAACACTTCTTTTTTTTGGATGCTCACAAGATGAAGTTTGTATAGATGCAGATTTAGTTTTACTGAATACAAAAGTCTATACTGCAAACCCCTCTCAACCTGAGGCAGATGCTTTAGCCATAAAAGGAGATAAATTTATATTTATAGGCTCGAATTCCGAATCAATAAATTATAACTGTGGAAACAATAAGGTAATGGATTTAAACAACGCCTTTGTATATCCGGGGTTTATAGATGCACACGCTCATCTTAAAGGGATCGGGTATAGGGAAATTGACCTTAACCTTCAGGGTGCTGAAAGTTTAAAAAGCATGCTTACTCAAGTACAAATACACGCTAATAAAAAATTATCAGGTGATTGGGTGGTAGGAAGAGGGTGGATAGAAAAGAAATGGCCTGAAGCAAGATTCCCTACGCTCCAAGAGCTTGATGGAATATCACAGGATAAACCTATTGCTCTAGAGCGTGCAGATGGTCATGCAATTATCGTAAATAGTCTAGCCCTAAAACTAGCTGGAATAGACAAGAACACTCTTGACCCCATAGGAGGAAAAATAGATAGGGATATAAATGGAGATCCAAATGGAGTCTTAATAGATAAAGCGTCTTTGTTTGTAGAATCGATTATTCCTAAAAGAACTAATTTAGAAGAAAAAAATGCATTAAAAGAGGGTTTAGATCGTACGGTAAAAATGGGCTGGACTCAGCTTCATGATGCCGGTTCTCCACTTGCAGATTTCAATCTTTTGACAGAGCTTAAAGAAGAAGGAAGATTCCCGACAAGAATACATATGTACATAAGTGACGGACAAGACGCATTGAAATTTATTGATAAAGGACCTTTTTTAGATCCTGATCATATGTTGACTGCTCGAGGAGTAAAGCTTTACGCAGATGGAGCAATAGGATCAAGAGGAGCTGCATTCTTTAAAAAATATGATGACTATGAAACAAAAGGTTTTCTTATCTTTCAGAAAGAAGAAACTATGCCTAAGTTAATTAAAGCTCTTGTAAATGGCATACAGATTCAAACCCATGCCATAGGGGATCTTGCCAATAAAGTGACGTTGGATTGGTATGAGGAGGCATTTAATACTGTTTCTGAAGCCAATAGGATGATTGTAGAACCTCGTTGGAGAATTGAACATTCTCAGAACATTTTACCTGAAGACCAAAAGAGATTTGCTGATCTGAGTGTGATTGCTTCAATGCAACCTTCTCATGCAATTGGCGACCTGCACTTTGCTCATAAACGTCTTGGAATTGAGCGATTAGAGAACGCTTATACATGGAGGAGTTTAATTGATTTAGGTGTAGTGGTGGCAGGGGGTTCCGATGCGCCTGTTGAAATAGGAGATCCAAGAATAGAATTTAAGGCTGCAATAGGTCGAAAAGATCTAGATGGATTTTACAAAGATTATTGGAATCTTGAACAATCCGTTAGTCGAGAAGAAGCTTTATATATGTTTACTAAATGGGCTTCATATTCAGTCTTTGAAGAAGATATAAAGGGAACAATAGAAATTGGCAAACTTGCAGACCTTACAATTTTCTCAAAAGATTTAATGATCATTCCTGAAGAAGAGATTATGTCCTCAGAAGTTGTGATGACCATTGTTGGGGGTCAGATTAAGTATTCAAGATAAAAAAAAGGGCACCTAAGTGCCCTTTTTTTTAATTCACTACTTATAAGTCCATTCCTAGTCTTATGTAGTAGAAAGCACCCATGAAACCTAAAGGTGCGAACTCAGGGTAGATTGCTCCACAACAAGTTACACCAGTATCTTTTTCAGGATACTCATCAGTGATATTTTCAGCACCGATTGTGAACTGATAGGTTCCCATATCTCTTGTAAACTCAAGATCTAGCTGCTGCTGATCATCTAGAGTTGTAATATCAGGATTACCTAAATCATTTAGTCCATAGTAGTATTCGGACTCGCCAACATGCATATATCTTGCAAGGATTGTCCACTCACCTACATTATGAACAGCGCTCAAATTCCATCTATTTTCAGGAAGTAATGCCTCTAAAGCGGCAATTCTTGAAGCGTCGATTAGAGATGAATTATCAACTTCAGTATCAGTTTCATTATAAACAAATGTAAAGTCAGTTAATCCTCCCATCATTTCAGTAGAGTAGGTAGCTACAACATCTATACCTTCTGTAGTGGTATCGAAATCGTTAGTAAAGAACCTAAATGTTTGCATATCACTTGCACCAGGAACTTTAGCCGCAACTAATGCCGCTCTTTGCGAATCTGTTAAGCTGAAGTTTCCAGTAAGTGCAATACGATCTTTTATTTCAATCTCATATGCATCTACAGTTACATTTAATGCATCCGTTACGTCCCAAACAATACCAAAGCTTAAGTTGTCTGATTCTTCAGGTTGTAAAGCTTTTCCGCCTGCCGTTGCAGAAATAGGATTGGTTGGAGAAAGAGTTCCCTGTTGAACCAATTCACCTGTTCCTGAGACAGAAGCAGTAGTTACATTTGAAACATTAGATTGACCAGGAGTAGGGGCTCTGAAGCCTGTACTTATTGTCGTTCTAAATTTCAAGTCTTCAGTCAATCTGTAAAGAGCTGATAACTTAAAATTCGTAGTATCACCAAAGGTATCAAAGTCTTCGTATCTAGTAGCTAGACCTAGTAAAAGGTTTTCAGTTACATCAGCTTCTAAGTCTAAATATAGAGCGATGTTCTGCTGATCCCAAACACCTGCAATATCAGGCGTAAATCCAGCAAATCCATTTGACCCAATACCAAACCCTTGGTCAAAGTATGGTCCAGTGGTAAAACTAGCAACATCACCATTGACTATTTCAAACTGTTCTTCTCTCCATTCAAAACCATAAGCAAAATTAAGGTCGAAACTGTCCATAGGCACAGTTCTTACAAAATCCGCATTAAAGTTTTTCTCTAGTTGAATGTAACTACCAGGGTTGAATTCTGTTGGCGATTGCGGTCCCAGTGACGGGTTTACCGTATTCATTATTAAGAAATCAGACCTATTTTCTCCAACATGGACACTAATATCA
>CAYVAL010000007.1:0-13149 GCA_964449395.1 uncultured Gammaproteobacteria bacterium
ATAGTGTAGCTGTAGCCAAGCCTATTCCCGTACTGCATCCTGTTACTAGAACAACTTTCATAATTTCTCCTTTTTTACTTGCTTAGAACCTTAAGACTCTATAAGAATCAGGTCAATAAGAAACTGACAATGACCGTGTAAGACAAAATCAAAAGAATCCACAATACCCAAAAAGCTCTAGCAAATTTTCTAAGCGGTAAGAATTCTGACCAAGAGTCATCATCTCGATCTTTGGGTCTTCTAGTGAAGTCGTAAATAATGGCTATCCAGAAGGCTATAAATAAACTGTACAGAATTACTGAATACATATTGAAAGTAGATTTACTTTACACAACTCCCACTCTGAGATGATAAATCAAGAGCCTCTACCATAGCGTAATAAACGTCAGTGTTGTCCAGAGTTCCCGTGAAATTCTCAGAGCCAGGTCCATAAGCATAAACTGGAACAGGTACACCGGTGTGTGATCCATATCCAATACCAGTGTTAAAAGAAAATTTAACCTCAGGCGATGTATAGTTAGTAGGAGTAGCCGGTTCAATTAGAAGACCACCAGTCTCGTGATCAGCAGTTACAATTACCAGAGTATCTTGATTATTTTTCGCAAAATCTAAAGCTGTTTTTACTACATCATCAAAATCTGCCATCTCTCTTTTGAGGTAATCTAAGTTATTGGCATGACCTGCCCAGTCAACCTGAGATCCTTCAACCATAACGAAGAAACCTTTACATCCATTTTGATTAAACTGATCAGATCGTTTGAGAGCAAAATTTAACATCTCACTTGTAGTGGGTTCTAGAGAATGATTTTCAGGTGTCTCTATATCCCTTAAAGCTTCATCAGCAAACAGCCCCACAACCTTGCCTTGGTTGTTATGATCGAAGCTATCCATGTCGGTCTTTTTGGTTAGAATTGTGTGAGTAGAATTTATCTCTTCTAGTAAATTTACTTCATCAGACCTCTTACCACCCATCTCTTCAGTCATAAAGAAGTGTCTGCCTCCGCCTAAAATCGTCATCACATCTGAATCCATCATCTGCAAACTGATTTCATCCGTTTTCCATCTCAAATCCACATGAGAAGCATAAGCTGCAGGAGTAGCATGAGTAATTTCGGAAGTAGATATTAAGGAGCTAACATATCCATGTTTATCAATAGTCTCGGTGAAGTTTTCCAGAACCTGGTTATCTGGATCAAGACCTAGGGCTCCATTATTGGTTTTCTTACCTGTACTAAAAGCAGTAGCAGAAGAAGCAGAATCTGTAACAATTGCATCTTGTGAATGGGTAAGAACGATTCCAGATATGGGGAATGTATCGACAGCAATTCTTTCATTCGGGCCACCCTTCAACAGTCTGTAAGAAGATACTTGGCTTAAACTCATGCCATCACCTATCAATAAGATAATATTCTTTGCTTTCTCATTGACCGGTAATAATTCCTTTTGAGCTAGAGGCTTGCCTGCAGGAAGAGTTTCAAGAAATGCATCTTTGTCAGCAATAGATCCCTCAGGTATGGGAATACTATTAATTAAAAAAGCTATGCCTAAAGATTCCAGTACTTTGTAACCAACAAAACCTCCCAAACTAAAAGAAATTGCAATAACTAAAATATTTTTTTTCAAAAAACTAAAAATCTTTTTCATAATCTTCCTTTTATTATCTCCCCAAATAACTATTTAGAGCTGCCCAAGCTATTTCTTGAAGTCGGGATTGTGTTTCTTGACCCAATCCGTAATCATATGAATTACCTATAGGTGAAACATTATATATTGAAGAATAAATAACTGCTGCCATGAGGTATGTTCCCGCTTTGCTGGGATGTCTTTTATCTGGAGTGTATAGATCTATATCTGGAATCTCATCTTGGGCAAGCTGGAAAGCCAACCCTGCCGGAAAGACCATGGCTTCATTGCGATTCCCTGCAGATATATAAGCCGATGAGAGGCCGTCTATCATCTTTGGAAGATCTTTATAGGCCCATGTCATTAGTAACGAAGGCTCAACTCCATTTTTTCGTAAAGTCTTACTGTGCTGATCAACATAAAAATTAAATAAGTCTTTTCTGTCCTCATGGATGGGGCATTGACTGCAATCCATCATAACTGCAAGCTCATATTTCTCAGGATCATAACGTTTGTATTTGTTGCTAGAAGTAATAGAGAAAGAGCCAATCTTTTTATTAGTAACGTAGGATTCAACATCATGCCATTCTAGAGAAGAGCTATTGATAGTAATATTTCTGAACCTATGACCCTTTCCTAGCGATGCATTAGCCTTAACCATGCCCAAAACTGGTTTATGAACTCCGTTATTGTAATAAAAGAAGCTATTACCAATGAAAAGTACCGACTTAGGATTATCTACTTTTGGACTCTTTAATAGAGGTATCTCCTCACCCAATAAAGGTTGTGAAGTAAGAAAAAAAATAGTGGAAAAAAGTATACCTAATTGATTAATTTTAGCTTGCATCTTCTGCATAGAATAGCAAAGATAGGGTCAAGGGAGAAAGACTATGGAAAAAATAGATACAGGCACTGAACACCTCATTTTTGAAAAAGAAAATGGTGTTGCGGTGCTAACAATGAATCGTCCTGAGGCAAGAAATGCTATGTCTGGAGAGATGAACGAAGCAATGCGAGCCACACTAGAGGAAGTGGAACTTGATCCTACCGTCAGGTGCATTGTTCTTACTGGTGCAGGTAAAGGATTCTGTGCTGGCGGTGATGTAAAAGGCATGGCTTCATCCGGAGATGGAACGGTTGGTGACAATACGATCGATGCGGCTATTCACAGGCAACGAGTACATCAAAGAGCTACTGCGGGAAAACTTTTTAAAATGCCAAAACCAACCATTGCAGCGCTTCCAGGAGCTGCAGCGGGTGCAGGTTTATCTTATGCACTAGCATGTGATCTTAGAATTATGGCGAGTAATGCCATCATGACAACAGCATTTGCTAAAGTTGGATTTTCTGGAGACTATGGTGGTAGTTACTTCATGACTCAGCTCATTGGATCAGCCAAAGCTAGAGAATTATATTTTCTCTCAGATAGAGTGACTGCAGATGAGGCCTTAAATCTTGGCTTAACAAATTGGGTTTGCGAACCAGATGATCTGATGGATAAGACTATGGAGATTGCTAATAGATTGGCAAATTGACCTTCAGTTGCTTATCGGTATATGAAAGAGAATCTTAATCGAGCTATGAACGGAGAAGTAGACGATTGCTTAGATCTGGAAGCTACTCACCATATACATTGTGGTCAAACAGAAGATCATAGAAATGCCACAAAAGCATTTGTAGAAAAAAAAGAACCAGTTTTTAAAGGTAAATAGAGGCGTAAAGATGAGTAAAATTTCTGAAGATAAGAGAATAGATAAAAGACTAAAAGGCATGTTCATGGCAGAAATGGATGCGGTGGATATTATGCAAAATGATTTGACTACTCGCGAGCAAATAATGGAAGCTCAACAAGGAGAAGAAGCAAAGATAGGACAATCCTTAATGGAGATGGTATTCAATTCAACCCATTTCAAAGAAACGGTCCCGGAAGAAGGTCTCATAACCACCACAGAAGAATTTATTTCGCATCCTGATGGCAATACCGTAAAGATTCAATATATAAGGCCAGATAATGATGAAACTCTCCCATGTGTTTATTACATACATGGAGGCGGAATGATGGTGATGTCATGTTTTAGTGAAATGTATGCATGTTGGGGTAGATGCATTGCAAGGCAAGGTGTAGCGGTAGCAATGGTAGATTTCCGAAATGCAATGTGGCCTTCTACTGCACCAGAAGTAGAACCCTTTCCTGCAGGTCTAAATGATTGTGTATCAGGTCTAAAGTGGGTAAAAGAAAATTCTGAAAAACTAAATATAGATAAGGATAATGTAATTGTTGCCGGAGAAAGTGGTGGTGGCAATCTAACCTTAGCAACTGGTTTAAAATTAAAACAGGAAGGAAATCTTGATCTAATCAAAGGACTATACGCACTGTGTCCATATATTGCCGGTTATTGGCCCCTACCTGAGAACCCTTCCTCAGAGGAGAATGAAGGTATTTTACTTTCTTTGCATAGTGGTTCTGATGACTCGTTTGGAGCACTTGTTTATGGCATAGATGAGTATAAAAATAAGAATCCTCTGGCATGGCCAAGTTTTGCTACCGAAGATGATGTCAAAGGATTCCCTAAAACTTATATTTTAGTTAATGAATGCGATCCTCTTAGAGATGAAGGCGTTAATTTTTATAGAATGTTGGTTGAGGCTGATGTAGATGCACAATGCAGGCAAGTAATGGGCACCTTACACGGTAGCGATGTGTTTTGTGGATTAATGTCCGTGAGTGATGAAACGGCCATGAGTATAGCTAATTTCGTAAAAAACTGATCCTAGAGTTTAAAGCGATCCTTTTTCTTTTAAATGAGTTATTAATTGCTTGTCGTGGGTTGTGACTGCGGAGAAACCTTCTCTTAAAGCTGGTTTCCATCTTGGATTGGACGACCCCATGACCTCATCGCCCATAATAGTTACTCTTTGAATAATTCTTTCACCTTCAAAATCATTAACCACATAATGTTGAGTACTTCTATTATCCCACATAGCGATAGTTCCTTCAGTCCAATGGTAACGAACTGTAAACTGTGGTTTTGTAACCCATTTAGTTAAGTAAGAGAGCAACATATCACTCTCTTCGATATTCATTTCTACTATTCTTCTAGTGAAATGTTCATTTACATATAGCACCTTCTTACCTGATATAGGATGTAATCTCACTACAGGATGAATTGCTGTTTTTTCTGGTTTGCCATGAGGTCTTGCATCATGTAGTGCAGTTATTCCTTCACATAAATCTTTTATTGGATCAGATAAAGCCTCATAAGCAGCATTTAAATTACTCCACATAGTGTCGCCTCCCAATTCTGGGCACTTAACCATATGGAGTACGGACATAATTGCCGGTGAATCTTGGAAAGTTATATCAGTATGCCACTCATCAGCTATGCCACCAGAACTAGCAGCAAGTTCGAAAATCTTAGGATGTGTAACTCTCTTATTTTTTAAGTTTGGATGACCTTCCAATTCTCCAAATTTTGCCCCGTACTCTACATGCTCATCTTGAGTTATATTCTGTCCTGGAAAAAAAATAACCTTATGTTCCGTTAGAAGAGATTTGATTTCTTCTACTTGATCGTCAGATACCTTTGATAGTTCGATGCCAGTAATTTCTGCTCCTAACGCAGTTGATATCTGCTTAACCTGCATATTCATTAATTAAGACTCAACATGGAAAAGTTTATTATAGATTTTCCACTCTCCATTTTTTTCCAAGAACGAAAGTGTATCTAAGAATACATGTCCTATATAACCATCTCTTACTCTCACTGATGCTGTTGATCCAGCGATATCCATAGACACAATTTCCAGCAACACCTCTTCTCCATTTTCTTTAGGCGATGGTTGCTGGTTTTCAACAAATTGAGCAAATTGATCAACTGTCATTTCAGCAAGACCAGTTTCAAGATATCCAGTGATCATTGCATTTGGATAAAATGCTTCCTTGACCTTTGCTGGGTCTGACTCGTACATGCTATCAAAGTATAGCTGCACACCTTGTTCAATCTTTTCTTTAACGTCCGCCAAAATAAGCTTCCTTAATATAAGTAACGGGATTCCATCTTAGTTTTTCAGGAATATATTCTGCACCGGGCATCCCTCTTGCAATCATAAACGGTTTCAAAGCTTCTATTGCTTTAGCTTCATCATAGTGACAAATTTTTGGATACATATGATGCATTGTATGAATCTGCATAGAGTGATTCATAAATCTTGGCATCCTATTTGTCCAAAACCTAGTATCTTTATAACGTCCTTTATCAAGGCCAGAATGAGGAAAATAAGAAAAGACAATTCCTAGGTAAGATGTTGCAACACGCTTAGGTATCCACCACAGAAGAAGAGTTTCAATTGGATAAAGGACTGCAAGGATAATCTGCGCAAAGTAAAAAAGAAAAACCCATGAACCTCCTTTTTCTAGAGCAGCTTTAAACTTTGGGTCATTTTCTTGATGTTTTTCTATGGCTTTCATAGCCGGGCCATCGTCGTTATAACCAACGTTTACATTGACTGCTGCATCCCACCAATTCTTTGCGTGACCATGAAAAAAATCAGGATCCAGGTCTGAATCGTTGGTATAGGCATGATGTTTCAGATGAGTGGCCTTCAAAATGTCATGTGGCTGAGCAAGAGGAATTACACTGATCTGACCAACCCAATAATCTAACCACTGAAGATTCTTTTTACCTCCAGACAAATGACCATGCTGACCAGCGTGAGATGGTAAATAAGCATTACATGCTGTAAATAAAGCAATCAGGAAGCCTACATATAATGGAATAGTACCAGCGATTACCAGTGCCCAAGTTGCAATCCATAAAGAAAATTGGCCAAGCCCAATGGCAATCATCTCCCATTCAATTCTGCCCATGAAAGATTTAGCAACTTTTCTTTCTGCGTCAATTGATAAATCGTGTGAGTTTTGTGTTAACTGATCCATGACCAACCTTTAAATTTTGCTAATAGGCCAAATGTCAGCCCTAGAGCATACCCTACAAAAGCAACAAAATTACTTGCTTCAAACAAATAAAGTAAGGCGGCTCCAAATATACTCCCCCAGAACAATAAACCGAACCAAACTAAGGACCATTGCTCCATATGTTGACTAAACCAGTCCATCAATTCATTTTATCTTTTTAAGACACAAGCAGCAATCTTCAATAAATCGCTAGAAACCATGGAATGTTGCTACCTCATCTACTGATCTTCTATTAGAGACTACTTTGTTAGCAGGAAAACTCTCATCAGGATATCCCATAGCAACGCAAATCATAATTATTTGGTTATCGGGTATTTTTGCGTATTCCCTTACAACGGGTGATTGCATTATGCCTTGGCTATTGATAACTGCTCCAAGACCTTTAGACCATCCGGCATTGACTAAACCGTTTACAGCCGCACCACAATCGAACTTAGAAATGTCATCTTCTTTTAGTTCTTCATCAAAAGTAACAATAATTGCTACAGGTGCATCAAATTGCCTGAATCCACGTAATACCCAATCCTGCCTACCTTCTTTGTCATCTCTTTCAATCCCCATTTCTTGAAACAATTGTATAGCGATCTCTATTTGTCTTTCTCTGTGCTTACCTTCGTAGCCCAGTGGTGATTTTATTTCTCGAGACGGAGGGACACCTTCTACATTCCTCTTAGTATTCTCACGTCGGATATTATCAAGCACCTCTCCTGTAACTATATGAAAATGCCATGGCTGCGTGTTCATTGAGGATGGTGCTCTTACAGCCAGTTCTATAACTTCTTTCAATACTTCCATAGGCACAGGCTTTTCTAAAAACCCTCTTGTACTTCTTCGACCATTTATTACTTCATGATATTCCATTTAATTTCCTATTCTTTTGTTAAAAATCTGTCAGAAAGACTTGAAAAATAATTTTTTGTCTTCAAATAAAGATTATAGAGTCGTTTTGCTAATAATCTTGTAAAAAGTGGGCACACTTTTGCTTAAAAATTGTAGACGCTTGACTCTCCTTAACAAAAAGCTATCTTGCTGAAAGTTTTAAATAAAAAGGGCATCGATTTATTTTTACACACTCTCAGACGCGCAGCTATTTTTTTCAAATAGATTTTAAAAGTCTCTTTCACTCATGGATGAGTGGTTGATTATGTGGGAACCATAATCATTTGAGAGGTTGTGGTCAGCACAACTAGTGCTGGCCATAAACCTAATCGACGGAAATGAGATCGATATCGAAAGTGATTGTAGAGTTTGGCGGAATACCTGAAGTGCCAGCTTCTCCGTAAGCTAGATCAGGATGAATAAACACTCTCCAAGAATCACCCTCTTTCATTCTGCTCATTGCTTTTTGACAACCTGGAATCAACTGAGATAAAACTATAGTTAGAGGCTCTCCTAGATCTATAGAACTCCAGAAAACTGTCCCATCTATTAAAGTGCCATGAAAATCCGCTGTAACTGTATTATCTAAGTTCGGCTGTATGCCGCTTTCAGAAGATTCCAACACAAGGTATTGTAAACCCGGCTCAATCTCTATTACGCCTTGATTCGTTAAGTTAGAGTTAAGAAAATTTTCGCTTTCAATTAGATTATTCATAGATTCATTGTCTTGAGAACAAGACACAATAAGCGTTAGGGCTAATATCGTTAATATATTTTTCATAGTCAATTATCCTTTAATCCAGATTGGGGAAGACCAAGCTCTTTCTTGAATGGTTACCGGTATATCTGACCTTGGCTTCTCTTCAGCTCTTACTGCATCCCATGTTGACCATCTACAAGTAGGATTTTCAAGAACTCTGGCGTAGTAAAAAGCTTCTTGACCATTATCAAACTCAGGATCTTGCCAAAAAGTCTTTATTTCCGCATCGCCTTTGTCGTGATTTATAGAACAGTCATCAAGATTAACTTGAGCATTATTATCAGGACATCTGTGAGTTTGAGAATTAACGCTCTGGCCATCCGAACAAGCCACATCAAACACTTTTTCCATTTGCTCTCCTTCTGCTAGCCATCCCTTGATTATCTGAATTCTTTCTAAGGGAGCGCCTAGTGGATCTGAAATAGCCCATACAAGAAATTTAGGAATTTCATCCTTTTCTTGAATTATATCTCCGCCCATAGGAATATTTTTAGAATACGCTTCTTGAATAAGACTAGAGTCATTCAAATTGGAATTTTCAAAATTATAGCCTGCGAAAAAGCGAACCTTAATTCTGGGTCCGCTGGTACCAAAAGTTTCTTTGCGCCTAAAAGCATTGTAGATTGACTCTCGAGTGTTTTCCTCAGCCCATACTCCTGCAAGTCCTGAAGATCCAAACCGAATTAGGCGCGGACTGAAACTAAGATAATTTTTTTCGTCTATTTCAAGAATGCTATCAGGTTGCCATAACTTTGCTATAAAACCATATATTCCATCAAAGGGAACTGACCCTCTAAGATATGGCTCTCCATCTAAAATACCAATCTTAGAGAAGTGAGTTTCTTCAGTATAAGATCCACCGCCTACGTGTGTATCACTAGAACCTATAACGCCAAAATTAAAAGGATTGGGTTTGCCCTGATCTTGGAGAGTCAATCCTTGCAAATAAGCATCCCTGACATAGCTTCCACTCAAATTCGTTAAAATCTTTTCACCTGGATGATTAGTTACGGCTTCAAAGGCTGCCCATTCATCATTTTTAGATAAAAAAGGATGAGTTTCTGAAGTTCCTTTAGCTTGAGTGATCTCAACCAAGGGTTCGTTACGTAATCTCTTGCTTAAATAGGCTTCATCTATTGGACCGCCGTTGTAATCACTCATAGAAAAAGCAGCTCCGCCAGAAATATTAGAGTTATGAGGAATTGCTAAGCTTTCCACTCCTTCCTCTCTGCGTATATCCATCCAATTCCATAATTCTTCTGGATCTAGACTGTCATCTCTAGAAAAAATTCTTTCCGGGAGGTTTTTTGTATCTTTAAATATAACGTTTCTGTGAAGGTACTTATTATATAGATCTATGCTTGACGAATATTCGTAGCCTGCGAAAGTGGTAAATATCCCAGGCTGATATGCATCATCTGCTGCTTTTATAGTTTTTTTCCATACAGATTTGCCTACACTTTCTATAAGCTCTCTATCAACACTTCCATCTTCGAGGCCTGCTTGAGCCGCCCCTCCAAAACCTCTAAATAGGCCAGATCGCTTAATGATTGAAAATAAACTATTACTTACTTCCTCATTTAAGTTATGCATCGGCTTAGTGAATTCGTATTTAGAGAACTCAGAGCTTGTATCTGCTGCTTCTTTAATAATTCCTAAAAATACTGCATGATCAGTTACAGCATAAAAATCTAATGGCCTTTTGAGTTGTATCTCATAACCAGTTGGATGGGAAATCGCTTCTCCCTGGGCAAATTTATAGGCATCTTCCGGATTCGCAATTGTTCCAAAAGTGTAGGCATCAAAAGAATTAGAGGTATGCACATGCAAGTCACCAAAATACGCATTCTTATCTGGATTGGGTTCTGGCCTTGGTTGTACATAAGTATCTTTCTCGGCAGCTTCAACTAGCTGAGTATTATCATCATTATCGGAACAAGCATTTACCAATATCAAGAGGGTTATAAGTGCGAAAGTTTGTTTCTTCATTTTACTAGCCTAGACGTTTATTAATTTCTTCTTTAAGGAGCCACATCCTGTCCTGCCCCCATACGGTAAAGGGATTAGTCCCATCTATATCAGTTATTTTAAAACTAGGAACTCCCCAACAATTTCCTGCATACATATCTTTAAGATTATCATCTAGTACTTTCTTCCATTTCCTAGAATTCAGATCCTTTTTAATTAATGACCATTCTAAATCTAGATTGGTAATTAAGGACTGAAGGTACTCATCCTCTCCAATGTTTATTCCTTCATAGAATGAAGCTCTTAATAATTCATCAATATATTCAAATCCCTTCCCGGCCTTATCTACAGCGGGAAATAACGAATAAGCTTTTCTAGCTGGTTTTCCAATTGGTGAGTAAATTAATCCCATAGGATAATTGTGCTTTCTGCCTTCTCTGGCTGCATCAGAAATTATGTATTTACCTTTATTTTGCGGGATGTTCATGTTTCTCATGAGCATTGGAAGAACGGGTTTAGTAATTAAATTAACCGGGTAATCATTTCTTATTTCTTTAACTCGTTTAGCACTGACATAGGTATAGGGGCTGTTTAAGGAAGGATAATAATAAAGATTTACCTTCTTATCAGATTCTAAAGTTGAAGGAGATAATAGCGCCGGAGCACAAACCGGCTCATTAGTTGAGTCTTTCTTGATTCCTAATTCAATCAACCGATCTTCTAGATGATGAATCCTATCTACACCCCAATAAAGCTCCTTTTCATAATAAAACGCTGAACCAAAATAATACCCATTCTCATTTCTAATAGAATTACCTGAATCTAAATTTTTGGATACCTCTAATTGCGTAGCACTATATTCTTTTGATAACTCCTCTAAAGAATTAAGATCACCTTGCCATAATGCAGCACTTACTTTTTTTGCAATATCACTAAATTTTTCATCAGGAACTGCGGTCAGAATTGAGTTTGAGAGTTCAACTAGCTCTTTTTCTGGATAAGAAGTAGGTGAGAAATCTACTCCGTAATAAGGTGCAATGCGTTTTGCGTCTTCAAGACAATAAATGTTGTAAAGAGATGGCTCGTGAACAGCTTCGGGATTTTCTTCACCAACTAATATCGGCTTTAAGGTTATATCAAAAGAGGATTGAATTTTATCTATGTACTCTACAGTGAGGCTTGAATAAGGGTCGTCTACTTTATGAAAATATAAGACTTCATGACCTCTGCCTTCTTGCTTTCTTAATTTTTCGGCGTTATCGCGAATATTCTTTAAAATTTCATAATTAGAAAAGGTATTCATACCCTTATTTCGTAATTTTGCGCTGATAGTGCGCTTAATCATAAAATTTCTAAAAGCTTTTAATAACATTCCTCTCCTATAAATAAATCACGAAGGAACCATGAAGAAACCTTGTGATTAGTCCAATCTAACAATTTTTTTTTGTCATATAAAGAAGAGAAATTGTCAGGTATATGACAATCATAAAGTTATGGAGCTAAACTCGACCTGGCTTTAACACCCCAATGTCCATTCTCTTTAGTAACTATATACAGCGATTGATATTTCTTAGTGGGTTGATTGTTTTTATCATATCGTTGAAACACTGTTGAGATATGAACCTTATTTTCTGAAATTAAGATTATATCTCTAGAAATCCAAGCTGAATGATGCCAACCAGTGGTCTCTAGTCTTTTAAAGATGTCTACTGCAGCATAATCCTCTTTAGTATTCCACGTTGTGACCTCCCCTCCGGAGAATCTTACATGTGGATAGTTAAGGGTTTCTGACCAAGACTCCATATCTCTAGCATTAAAAGTCTCCATAAAGTCATCGAGTACTTCAAGAGCCCTATCCATAGCAACCTTTTCATTCGAAGAACCTAGACTGACAGACGAGGTGAATAAAAAAATGAGAGAAGCAACAATTTTTATAAATTTATTCATAAATTTCTATGTGGTTAAGTTTTTTTGCAATAGGTAAAAGCCAAAAGCCTAACCAAGTATTTACTAGTAACTTGAGAGTGACCATTATGGCTGCAGGCAATGCCCAAATAAAATTTAAAAAATCATTCCAAAACCATGAGTACATCCAGATTTTTATATGTATTAGAAAGGTAAGATTCATAAAATCAGAGGTGCTAAAAGTTAGCAAACTGTACTCAGTTGAAAAGAGGAAAGAATATACCCAAAGACAAAAAAATATTTGTATAGGAGTTGTAAGAACTAAAAAATAAGCAAACCAAAGCAAAATTTTATTCACTTGAATTCCTTCTATAAAATGATTCCTCATTTTTAAGAATCTCTTTAAGAGAGGACTCACTTAAATCAGATAACTTTGGATTGTCATAACCTCTGGCAACCAATTGTTTTAAATATATTTCCTTCTTGTTCATTCCGGAGTCTAAAACTAATTGATAAAGAAATAAGAGGTTAACACCTTATTTTCTATTTTCTTGAGGAAGTGCTTCTAGTAAAAGATTTGGCAGACCTTCTCGCTTCTCAAGAGTGAATTTGTCATAAAGTTTACCTGTTGCTTCATAGGCTTCGTATTGAAGGCTCTTATCATCAACATGGATAATTTGATAAAGTTGAGTGTCTTCACCCACCCTCTTAGCATAATTTCCTTTTGATATACCATACATTTTAGGACCACTTACTGACACTACGTGGACTGTACCGATATTAGGATCATAGGCTTGTTGATATCCAGTAGGTACATTCTTTAAATTAGCTGAATCAACTTGTCCGGTCCTGGCATAGGTATGATCATGACCGCTCAAAACAAGGTCGACTTTAAACTCATCTAAGATTGGTTTCCATAGTTCACGAAGCTCTTTGTTATCACGATCTGATCCTGGCGAAAAAACTGGATGATGAAAAGTAACAATAGTCCATCTATTAGGGTTATTTTCTAATACTTTTCTAAACCATGGCACCTGTT
>CAYVAL010000008.1:0-13054 GCA_964449395.1 uncultured Gammaproteobacteria bacterium
CAAGAAATTGCTAATTTTGGTCTAGATATACTAGATTCTGCAGGAATATTAAGAACTGATGAGGAAGGAGCAGAACAATCTATGTATCAGTATGGATTTTACGGAGCTGCAGGTATAAGAATCGCTGGTGGAACTGATGAGATCTTAAAAAATATTATATCTGAACAGGTACTTGGGATGCCTCAAGACATGAGAGCTGATAAGGGTCTACCTTTCAACGAAATACCTACAGGAAATAAGTAGACAAGCAGATACTAACAAAGGCGCAAACTCATTTCTAAATAGTGAGTTTGCGCCTTTTTCTTTAAAGAACAATTCACTCTTTTCCGAAGAGTTTGATGATCTGTATGCGTCATCTAAAGGTGCTATTGAAGAGTGTCAGCATGTATTTATAAATGGTAATAACCTCGAAGAAAGGTTTCGCAATCTTGGGTCTAGCTCAAATTTTTTTATTGCAGAGATAGGTTTTGGTATCGGGTTAAATTTTCTTACTACTTGTAAAAACTGGTTAAATCTTACAAAACATAATCAAGTACTTGAATTCTATACTTTTGATAGATATTTATTTCAACTAAAAGATTTTAAAAAGATACTAACTTCTAGCCCAGAATTAAAAGAATATAGCGCAGAGTTAGAAGAAAAATATCCTAAGAATATTGAAGGTATTCAAAAGATATCATTGTTTGGCGGAAGAGTTTCATTGAACCTAATTATTGGCGATATAAATCAGACTCGAGAGTACATCAGATTGATCAATCAAGTTGATGCTTGGTTTTTGGATGGTTTTTCACCCTCAAAAAATCCTGATCTTTGGTCACAAGAATTGTTTATGGACATAAACAAAACTTGTCATAAAGAAAGCACTTTCTCTACTTATACAGCTTCAGGGTTGGTTAAGAATAATTTAAGGGAGTCTGGCTTTAATTTTACAAAAATAAAAGGATTTTCAAACAAGAGACATATGCTTTCAGGTAATTCATTATCTAAAACAAAAAGAAATTCCTTAAATAAGAAAGTTGCGGTCATAGGTACCGGAATTACAGGATGCATGTTGAGTTATATGCTTGCTAGAAAAGGTATTGAAGTAGATCTATTTGAGCAATCAGATAGTATATGTTCTGCTGCATCCTCTCATGAAATGTTAGTGACCTATCCGCGACTCTCTGCTCATGATTCTCCTTTTGGACGTTTTAATCTTCAATCGTATATTTACGCTACAAATTTCTACGATAATCTACATACAACTGCCTGGAAAAAAACTGGAGTTATTCTTCTTAATCATGATGAATCAACTGAAAAGAGACAATCTTCCCTTTTAGAAAAAAGATCAGATGGAATGATATATCAGTATGTAAACTGTGATGAGGCCACAGAGATATCTGGTATTAAACTTGAATTAAACGGCTTACTTTATAAAGATGCAGGCTATATTCTACCTAACGAGATATGTAGATTTTTAATTGATTCACCTAAGATAAATCTTTTTACTTCTTCGGAGGTTAAAAATTTATCAACAAGCAAAGGTATAACAAGCTTTACTGTTAATGAGAAAGATTATGAGTATAAAGATGTTTGTCTATGTGCTGGAAGCGATACATCTAAGCTTATTGAAATTGAGGGTTTTAATAGAAAAAGAGGACAAGTAACTCATATAAAGACCCGTGATAATATCTCAAACATCAAATTGCCTGTTTGTGCAAAAGGTTATATTTCTCCACAAGTTAATGACCTTCATATTGTAGGATCTAGCTATAGTGATGAGGATCATGCAGAGCTGACTGAAGAAGAACATTTATCAAACTTAAGAAACCTAAGATTAATTTATGATGATGATGTCGTGGTTGACTCTGGAAGAGCCGGTCTAAGGGCGGTATCTAAAGACCATATGCCTATAGTCGGAGAAAAAGATGGTATCTACATAAATACCTGTCACGGTTCTAGAGCATCTGTTACGGCACCAATTAGTGCTGAAATCATATCAAATCTTATTGCAAACGAAGCTCCCCCTATAATGAAAAGAGAATTGGAGCACTTATCCCCTAAAAGATTTAATTAAAATCAGTTAAGACTTCTTGAATTAGAGAATCCACTCCAGTTTGGTTATATTGATCACTAGGTCTTTTAAATCTTGTGAATGCATACCAAACCACATCATTTGTTTTGGCATCATGAAACCTTATAGAGATTTCATCTTTTTCTGATCTAATATACCTCTGGTCTCTAGAATCAAGATATCTATAGCCATAATAACCATAACCTCCAAGGTCAGAAGATCTTTCGATTTCTCGTTTTGTACCTAAATAAAATCTAACAGTCATGTCTGATTCGCCTGATTGACTAAGACCTTTTTGTTTTAGAACTGTGTCCAGGGATCTTGAAATCCTCTGAATAAGGATAGGGTTTATACTTATCATTGCCTCTTTATCTTCCAACGAGGGAGAAATAATTTTAAAAGTCTTATAGGAAGATAAATCATACTGTGTGTCAAAATCAGACTGCACAGCGAGTGAACTGGCACAAGAAGTAAGGCAGATGAATAAGAATGTCAGTGTAATGAGTCTATTTTTAAATTTCATAAATTGATTCTAGAAAAAAATGAATCTTTTTCCTAACTTTTTCTTACAGCCTTGATATTGAACCTTGTATCTATCAGCTTGTCGTTGAACCTTATCAGCAACTGATAAAAGCCAAGGTTTAGTCCTATAACTCCCTCTTTTATACCCTCCTCTGCCCTCGTGATATGCCAAATAAAGAGCTCGAGCGTTTGTAAGTGATATTCCTAGTTGTTTGTGTGTTTTATAGTTATACCAACCTACAAAATCGACAGAATCTTCAAAATCATTTCTACTAACGAACCATCCTCCTCTATCATTTAAATACATTTCCCATGTCCCATCTACAGCCTGCGCATACCCCCTAGCGCTTGTTACGCGTTTCCAAGGTATGAAACCCAAGAGCTTTGTTCTTTCTGGTCTTGCGTCAGCCCTGAAACTGGACTCTTGTTTTATGATAGCCATTGAGACGTAAACAGGGATTTTCCATCTTTTTTCAGTTTTCTTAGCAGCCTTATACCAGCTATATCTTTCTTTAAATATTTTGCAGACATCTGTTGTCGTGCTTGGAGGACTATTAGATGCACAAGCATTCAATAAAAAAATTATAAAAATACTCGTTACAAATTTATTCATCTAATTATTCAGAAGAGTTAATGCTTCCGCTTCTTCAAGTATTTTTATTCCCATTTCATTTGCTTTAGTTAGTTTTGATCCTGGTTTATCGCCAGCAACTAAATAATCTGTTTTGGAAGAAACAGAACTTGATACACGTGCACCCACTCTTATCAACTCTTCCTTAAGTTGACTCCTTGCAATGCTTGTAAATGATCCCGTAATGACAATTGATTTAGAGCTAAATGGATTGTCATTTTTTACCTCAATCTCTCTAGGATTGACTCCTAAGCTTAGTAGATCTTTTACTAAATTGATATTTTCTTTATTTAAAAGGAACTCCCTTATAAACTTAGAAGCAACAGGCCCAATATCATTGATTGCAAGTAAATCTTCGTCACTAGCATCAATAAAATTAGTTATATTATTGAAATTCAATGCGAGATTCATAGCTGTTGCTTCGCCTACTTCTCTAATACCCAAAGAGTAAATAAATCGAGATAAAGTAGTTTCTTTACTGCTGTGTATAGAGTTTATTAAATTAGAAGCAGACTTTTCTCCGAAACCTTCTAAGTTAATAATATCCTCTTTCTCCAGTCTAAATAAATCAGCAAAATTTAATACAAGTTCTTTATCTACCAATAAATCTATTATTCTTTCGCCAAGCCCATCTATATTAAGAGCATTTCTGGACACAAAGTGCGTGAGAGACTCAGATCTTTGAGCGGGGCAATCTAAACCAGCTACACATCTAAGAATAGCCTCGCCTTCTGGCTTTGCTAAACTTCCATTACATACAGGGCACTTTTTGGGAGGAATTATTTTTACTGATTCCTTCTTTCTCTTATTGATGTCAACAGAAATTATCTGAGGAATTACATCACCTGCCCTTTTTATGCTTACAGTATCACCTTCTCTGACATCTAGTCGCTCTATTTCATCAAAGTTATGAATACTTGCGTGAGAGACAACAACCCCTCCAATATTTATAGGGTTGAATTCTGCAACAGGAGTAATGCTTCCTACCCTTCCTACTTGAAAAGAAATCTTTTTAACAAAAGTAGACCCGGTCTCCGCAGGGAACTTTCTAGCTATTGCCCATCTAGGAGCTCTAGAGACTTGCCCTAAAGATATTTGTTTATTTATGTCATTAACTTTAAATACAATGCCGTCAATTTCGTAAGGGAGCTCATCTCTTTGGTTTGATATTTTGGTGAAATAATTTTCACATTCATTTATATTCTTAGCAATTCTGCTTAAAGTATTAATTGGCAGACCCCAAGACTGATACTGTTTCAGCATCTCCGATTGAGAGTTAGGTAAGTGAAAATCTCCAACCTCTATATATCCAATTCCATGAGCAAAGAATTTTAACGGTCTTGATGCTGCGATAGCAGGATCTAATTGACGAAGACTCCCGGCAGCTGCATTTCTTGGATTGGCAAAAGTTTTTTCCCCAGTCTTTAAGGCTTTTTTATTAGCGGAATTAAAATCTTTCTTCTCTATAAATACTTCTCCTCTAATCTCTATAAAGTTTGGATATTTAGAATCTGTATCCAGCAAGGAAAGGGGAATTGAATTTAAGGTTTTTATATTATGAGTAATATCCTCGCCTATTTTTCCATCACCTCGAGTAGTTGCTTTTTCGAGCTTTCCATCTCTATAAGAAAGATTGACTGCTATGCCATCCAGTTTAGGCTCGCAAGAAAAAGCCACAACTTCTTCACCTACGAGTCTATCCAATAGACGTTTATTAAAATCAATCATGTCATCGCTATTAAAAGCGTTGTCCAAAGAAAGCATAGGAGCTGCGTGTTCAACTTTTTTGAAACCCTCTAAAGGCTTCCCACCTACTCTTTGCGATGGAGAATAAGAATATTGAAATTGAGGAAATTTAGTCTCTAGATCTAACAACTCATTAAATAACACATCGTATTCATGGTCATTTATTGTGGGGGCATCTAAAGCATGATAATTATGAGAATGAATGTTGATCAGCTTGTGGAGCTCTATCACCCTCTCTTTTACTTTAGATTTGTCTTTCATCAATGATTGAACTAACTTGCTGAGGCTAGAAATTGCCTTTGCTGCTCATGAAATTGGTGTTTCATATGTTCAATCATTTGTTTAGTCATAAAGTTCCTGTCTTCATCGAGGATATTACATTGAAAAGTTTCCTTTAAACTTTGTGATACTTCAATAAACAATTCAAATGCTTCAACAGGGTTTGATAAATTCATTGGGTCTAAAACTAAGGCTATGTCATTTGAAGTTACAGACTCCGAAAAAATTCCAGGATTCTTACCATTTAGAATACTAAATGCTGGGGCATTATCAGAATCTAAGATTGTAAAAATCCCCTTCTCTTCAATTTTAAAATTATAAAAGACTAAGGCCTGAGACAAAGAAGATTCAGAAAACACTGCCCCATTTTCATCATGAAGGTGAATAATATTTAGGTTAATATTAGAAACAGGGTCTTTTTCTTCTTCAAGACTATCCAACATTTGAATCTCGTCACTCATTTCAGTATCAGCGCTCTGAGTTTCATAACCCTGCCATTCCTCTTCAAAATCTACATCTCTTTCTGATGAAGTATCTATTAAATCAACTTTTAATTTACTTCTTTTTATCCTTATAGCTCTTCTGACACCATCTATGAAAACCAAGGCCAATAAACAACCTATTATAAGAGTAAGAATTTCTGCCAGATTAAACATTTTAGCTTGCTGCCATTTCCACAGCCTGATCTACATCAACTGCTACCATTCTTGAGACACCTGGTTCTTGCATTGTCACTCCCATAAGATGCTTACTTTTTTCCATAGAAATCTTATTATGTGTAATGTAAACAAATTGAACTCTTTGAGACATTTCATCAACTAAATCTATAAACCTCATTGTGTTGAGGTCGTCTAGAGGTGCATCTACTTCATCAAGCAAGCAGAAGGGTGCTGGATTTAATTCAAAGAAAGCAAACACAGTGGCTATGGCAGTTAAAGCCTTCTCCCCACCAGACAATTGTGAAACACTTGCATTCTTTTTACCTGGCGGTCTTGCTGAAATACCTATTCCACAAGTAAGAAGATCATCTCCAAGCATTATCAATTCGGCATGACCTCCGCCGAATAATTTTGGAAAAGATTGAGACAGACTGTTGTTTAACTTATCAAAAGTATCTTTAAAAGTAGTTCGAGTTTCTTTATCAATTTTTGTTATTGCCTTTTCCAGAGTCTCAAGGGCTTCCATTAGTTCATTATGTTGCTCATCGAGTAAGTCCTTCCTTTTTGATTCCTGATCATACTCTTCCATAGCGGCTAAATTAATGGCTCCAAGTCTAGAAATCTTTAACTCAATTGCCTCTAGATCAGAAGAATAGGTTTCTACAGACTTATCTTGCTCTAAATTTTCTCTTATTTTAGAAAGGTCTCCCTGAAGATCTTTAACCTGTTCTTCAATATTACTTTGCTCGATCTTGGAAGCCTGTCTCTCTAATCTTAGATTTTCTAACAGTTCTCGTAATGTGATTGCTGCTTGTTCTTTTTCAATTTTTTCTCTTTCTATTTTATGTATCGAAGCATTACACTCTTCTATTGCCTTTCTAGACTCTAATAGCTTGTCTTCTACTTTTAATCTATCTGACAATAATTCATCTAAAGTTTGCTGAATTTCATTAATAGGTTGTCTTAATTCCTGAGATTCCTTTTCCAATGAAAGGTTCTCTTTATTTAAATCCTGAAGCCTATTATTGATATGAGAATCTTCAGAGTTAAGAGATGCCAGCTTTGCCTGTAATTCTGCGTACTTATCAGTTTTATCAATTAAATTTATGCGCTGTTGCTTCGCCCCCTCAGAGGCATTAATTAAGAAGTCTTGTGTAAGTTTAGTCAGCCGGATAGGTTCCTTCTCAAGATCATTAAGCTCTTTACCAAGAGACTCAATTTTATTAATTACTTCATCAACTGATTCAGTTTTAGAGAGTTTAGTTTTAATTACTCTGATGTAGTCAGATAAATTAGAAAGGATATTCTTTGACTGTGTAATAAAAACAAGCCAAGAACCTTCAATTTTTTCAGCTTCGGCTTTATTTGGTTCTTCATCAGCTCCCTCTTTAAGAGACTGCAATTCATTTTCAATACTTGTTAATTCTTCTAATGCTAAAGATTTATTGTTTTCTAAACTTTCAATTTCTTTAGCTCGTGAACTAATTTGTATATTGTTAGTTGCAATTTTTTCACCTATCTCTTGCACTCTGCCTTTTTTTAACGATATTTCTTGCTCTGTTCTAGAAATATCAGCTCCAAAACTGTAAAACTCTTGTTGAACCTTATCTAAATTAGTTTGCAACTCAATTTGTTGTGCTCTTAGTTTAATAATCTCACTATCTGAGGTATTTTTTTCAGAATTGATCTCTTCAACTTTGAGTTCTTGATCCTTTACTTCTTTTTCTTTGGTTTGAAGTATTAAAGAAACATCCCTCCATTTAGATCCTAGTAGCATTAATTGAGCTTTTGTCTCTTCTTTCCTTAGCTCATGATATTTTTCAGCCGCTTTTGCTTGCCTTTGTAATTTAAAAAGCAATCTAGAAATCTCTTCTCTAAGATCTTCTAATCTAGATAGATTTTCTTTAGTTCTTTTAATCCTTGATTCAGTTTCTTTTTTTCTTTCAAGGTAGCGAGATATACCTGCCACTTCCTCTATATAGCCTCTCATCTCTTCTGGTTTAGCACTTACTAATTGAGAAATCATACCTTGCTCAATAATGGCATAAGACCTTGGCCCTAAACCTGTACCTAAAAAGACATCTGTAATATCTTTTTTTCTGCAACTTGTTCCGTTTAAGTAGTAATTAGATTGACCGTCTAGTTCCAAACTTCTTCTGACAGAAATCTCACTATAGCTCGAAAATTCCCCTCCAATCCTACCCTCTTTATTATCAAAGAATAATTCAACAGATGCCTTAGAAACTGGTTTTCTTGAAGAAGAGCCATTAAAAACAACATCAGTCATAGAATCGCTTCTTAAATTTTTAGCTGAACTTTCTCCTAATACCCAACGAACGGCATCTATTACATTAGATTTACCGCACCCGTTAGGGCCGACAATACAAGACATACTAGAAGGAAAAGTGACTGATGTGGGGTCAACAAAAGATTTAAAACCAGAGAGCTTTATTGAATTAAGTCTCATGTTTGTAATTCCTTTAGAGGGTAAGAAACCAATGCCTTGCAGGAAAGCATTAATGAAACAAAATTAACTTTCATTTGCTGTAAAATTTTAGTCTATCTAAGGATTAGAAACTACTGATTTTTTCCTTTTTTTACTGCTTCTATAAGGGCAGTTAAATCGTTTCTTTCCTTTTCAGAATTTAAAAGAGGTATCGCTCTATCCCATAATTCAATAGTTAAACTAGAATTATTATTTTCAAGCTCAGCAAGGCCAAGTAAGGTTAATGCAGAAGGATTATTAGGGTTTTTCTTTAAAGCTTCTTTTAACAAGTTATAGATGGAATCATCAAGCTTTCTTCCTCTGCTTATGAATATGACTTGAGCGTATTCGGCTATGACATCCCCATCCAGATCATCACCAAATCTTCCATAAATCTCTTCATAAATATCTTCAGAAAGTGAGTATTCATTAACGCTCTTTAATTTTCTAGCAAGAATATACAATTCGCCGGCTTCAGCATCTTTTTTTCGGACTAGCTGTTCTACTAAATCTTTTACATTCTGCCTTTGACTTTCTTTTCTTTCAGGATCACCTTCTAAGAAAATTTCTAATGATTGTTTTTGATAAACGTCTTGCAACGACCCTTCAGACAGTAAGTTTTTGTAGATAAATACAGAAGATAGAGCAACAAAAACAGAAGTTATAATATTTAGATTAGGTTTAAAGAAGTTTTCTTTACTAGCCAATCCTAAATACACTGTAATAAATAAAAAAATAAATAAGTACATATAACTCATTTACTTGCTCTTTTTCTAATGAAAAAAATTATTAAACTAGCTATGAATACCAAAATAAAGGGACCAAACCACAAAACATAGGTAGTAGGTTCAACAGGTGGATTGTAGATAATGAAATTGCCGTATCTTTTTACCAAATGAGATTTAATTTGCTCAGAAGAGTTGCCTTCTAATACCAATTCATAAACTTCTCTCTTAAGATCATTAGAAATAGGTGAATTTGAACCTGAAAGATTAGAGCTTTGACACTTTGGACACCTTAATTCTGTTAATAATGAGTAGAATAATAATTCCTTCGTTTCACTCTCAAATGGGTATGCATCATTATTTAAAATTATTTTTTCTTCATTGGAACTAATAGATCCTACAGAAAAAAATAAAAAAGCTAGAAGTATTAATCTATTCATCAAGGTACTTAGCAAATTTAGCCTCCCAAACCCTTTCGTCAATAACCCCCACATGTCTCTCACGGATTACGCCATTTTTATCAATAAAGAAAGTTTCTGGAGCACCGTAAACACCTAGGTCTATAGCTAGTCTGCCTTCAAAATCATAAATTGAAAATTCAAATGGATTTCCATCTCTCTTAAGTAACTCTAAGGCTTTATTTTTATTATCTTTATAATTTAATCCATAAATTTTGAGAATTGACTCTTCTTTTAATTTCATCAGGAAAGGGTGCTCTACTCGGCAAGCTATACACCAGGTAGCCCAGACATTTATTAATGCAGGCAAGTCGGAAATATCATCTTTAGACAAGATCCTGGAATCATCAGTCAAAGCTTTTAAAGAAAACTCAGGAAATGAACTATCTATCAAAACTGTTTCAAGCTGATCATCTTTTTCAGACAGAAATGAAAAGAGGACAACTACAAGCCCAATAAAAATAGCCAGAGGAAGCACATCTATAATTTTCTTCATATTGATCGCCTTATCTGATTCATGCCTGCCAAAAAGCTACCTAATGAAATCATAATAGCACCAAGCCAAATCCATCTTATAAATGGTTTTATTTGAATTTTAAACGACCAAATATCGTCTTTTAAATTATCACCCATAGATATGTAAAGATCTTTGAAAAATTCAGCCTCTATTCCTGCTTCTGTTGTAAGTTGGCCTGAAGGAGAGTATGTTCTTTTTTCAGTAATTAAATTAGAAAGTTCTTTTCCGTCATCAAAAGAAATGACTGCTTTTTTTGAAAAATAGTTTGGCCCTAACGAATTTTCAATAGACTCAAATTTAACGATTTGGCCTCCAAATTCAATAGAATCATCTGGTGCTAAGATTATCTCTTTCTCTAAGGAATAACTAGACACCACCCCTACTCCCAAAACAAGGATTGCCATTCCAAGATGAGCCAAGGTGACTGATAACCTTTTTCTTAGGAAATCCCAATAACCTAAGTTTCTTTTTTTACTTACCTGAAGAGTGCCAACTGCTATCCATGAAGCTAAAAATATAGTTGCGAAAGAATTTAGGTATAAATTATCAAAAAGAATAAATAAAACGAGAATTATTAATACAAAAATAGAAGCTGATTCAATTAATAACCTTGGAAGAAAATTAAAAGAAGTAGATTTTCCCCAAGAAAGGTACAAAGCTACTCCTTGTAATAGACCTAATCCGATAGCAAAAGGAAAAAGTATTATTTCAAAGTAAGGAGCACCAACGGATATTTGTTTTCCATTTGTAACCGCCTCGTAGATCAGAGGAAAAATTGTTCCAAATAAAATTGATACAGCCAAAACCACTAAAAGTAGATTATTTAAGAGAAATCCAAATTCTTTAGACGTTAAGGCATAAGCTTTAGCCTCTCCATGTTCAAAATCTTTTATGGAGTAGATCGTGAGACTTCCGATAATGAAGAAGGCCAGAATTCCTAATATAAATAAACCTCTTTCAGGATCGAGAGCAAAAGCATGAACGGAAGTAAGTATTCCAGATCTAACTAAGAAAGTTCCTAGAAGACTTGTAGCAAAGGCGAAGATTGAAAGAAGAATTGACCACCTACCAAATATCCCTCGGTTCTGGCTCGTTATTAAAGAATGAAATAAGGCAACAGATAAGAGCCAAGGCACAAATGCTGCATTTTCTACTGGATCCCAAAACCACCATCCTCCCCATCCTAATTCATAATAGGCCCACCAACTTCCTAGTCCTATTCCCAAGGTTAAAAAACTACACGAAAATAAAGTCCAAGGCCTCGAGTAACCAGCCCATTCTTTAGTTTCTGTACTGAATAACATTGCAGATACTGCTATAGCAAAAGGAATAAGTAAACCCGAATAACCAAAGTAAAGTAAAGGTGGGTGTACAGTAAAAGCAATGTCTTGCAACGAAGGGTTAAGGTCGGCTCCATTTAGTGGTGGTATAGGTAATATTCTTTCAAAGGGGTTGGAGGTAAAAAGAGTAAATAATGAAAACGCAAACATAACCTGGCATGAAATAGAAAATACAGAAGCCAAGAAAGCCCTGTCTTTCGCATGAGTTAAAAATAGAAACCCCATTATCCAGGCATTCATTGCAAGAATCCAAAGGACTAAAGAACCTTCGTGAGCACCCCAAGTTGCAGCAAGCTTATAGTAATCAGGTAAGTTAATATTTGAGTTTTGAGCCACATAAGCGACTGAAAAATCATCCACCAGGAAGGAGTAAACTAACGAAAGAAAAGAAATACTAATTAATAGAAATAAAAAAACTGACAGTTTCTTTATAGGGATTTGAAAGATTTTACGCCCAGTATACTCAGCCAAAAGAGGCATAGTGCCTCCTATCGAGCATAGAATCAGGTGAGTAATTAATATGATATGACCTAATTCAGGAATCATTTTTTGTTATCAATTAACTTAGCTACTTCTGGAGGCATATAATTTTCATCATGTTTAGCAAGAACTTCAATCGCATTGAAATTTCCGTCTGATCCCAGATTCCCTCTAACAACCACACCGGCATTCTCTTCAAATAAATCTGGCAAGATACCTTGATAATTTATAACGAGTTCATTCTGATAATCTGTAACTGTAAAACTAACATTCAACGAATCGGTGCTTTTTATTATTGAACCTGGTTTAACCATTCCGCCTGCTCTAATTAAGACATTTTGTTTAATATTGGCTTCTTTCATTTCAGTAGGTGAATAAAATAAGTTCATATTTTCTGACAAAGCCGAAACAACTAACCAGGTGGCTAACAGTGACCCTAGTAAAATAGCTATTAAAGCGTAAAGTCTTTGTTTTCGAATCGGGTTCATTTGTTCTTAATTGATTTCACAATTTTTAACTTTCTTCTATAAGAGAAGATTATGTTTAAAGTGAGTACGAGTAGAAAAAAAATTAAACAAAACCATACGAAGAGACCGTTACCGTCCATTAATATTAATTCTTTAAGATTTTCCATCATGAGCTAAACTTTTGTTTTACCCAATTTTTTGATCTTTCCCTATCCAGAACTTCGTTTCTGAGATTTAAAGTCAGAGAAAATGCAAAAAACAAATAAAAACCTAATAAACAAACTAAAAGTGGAAGGTACATTTCAGGTGACATGCTTGGTGATGAAGTTATTGTAAAGGTTGAAGGTTGATGTAGAGTTTGCCACCAATCTACTGATTTTTTTATAACCGGAATAATGGCTACACCAACGATTGATAGAATTGATACCGCCCTGTCAGCTTTGGTTTTATCTTCAATAGTAGAGTGAAGACCAATAAGAGCAGCATAAATAAAAAATAAGATTAGGGTTGAAGTAAGACGCGCATCCCAAACCCACCAAGTACCCCAAGTAGGTTTTCCCCAGACTGATCCAGTAACCAATACTAGAAGTGTAAAACTCATCCCAATAGGAGCTGCGGCCTTCAACATCATTCCAGAAATTTTAGCTCTCCAAATTACATTTATAAATCCGCAAATAGCCATAAATATAAAA
>CAYVAL010000009.1:0-12934 GCA_964449395.1 uncultured Gammaproteobacteria bacterium
ATCTCCTGAATATAGGCTGAAGTCCTCAGATCTATTTTTATTTAATTCTTCTAACATATCTTCTTGTCTTTTGAGATCGCCCGTAGCATCTTTTAGGCCTACTATATTTTCATGCTCAATTAATCTTAGAACAGTTTCATTTTGAAGATCACATCCAGTTCTGGATGGAACATTATAAAGAATTTGGGGAAGGTCAACCTCATCAGCTACTTGCATATAATGTCTAAACAATCCCTCTTGTGTGGGTTTATTGTAATAAGGAGTCACTAAAAGCGCCGCATCAGAACCTGCTGATTTTGCAGAATTAGTTAAATATACAGCTTCCTTAGTTGAGTTTGCTCCTGTACCAGCAATAACTTTTATTCTTCCTTCTACTATATCTACAGACCGCTCAATAAGCTGTACGTGCTCTGAAACATCTAACGTAGCTGACTCTCCCGTCGTACCAACGACCACAATACCAGCTGTATAAGACCTTATGTGCCATTCAATTAAGTCCTTTAGTCCTTGCCAATTTATCTCTCCATCAGAATCCATAGGAGTGACTAATGCAACAATTGAGCCTTTAAGATTAAACATTAATTTTTTTTATCTCGATGTTAGAATTCTAACATTATAAATTGTTTAAGTAGGAGGAGATATGCCAACACCAAAAATTAACAAGAAAGCACCGATCTTTAAAGGAGAATGCACAGGCAATAAAGTCATAAGCCTAGATCAACTGAAAGGTAAAAATGTTGTTTTATATTTTTACCCAAAGGATAGTACGCCAGGCTGTACAACTGAGGGTCAAGACTTTAGAGATCTAAAAGGACAATTTACAAGAACTAATACAATAATTTTTGGTCTCTCAAGAGAATCTATTAAATCCCATGAGAATTTTAAAAAGAAAGAAAAATTTAACTTTGATCTTATATCCGACCCTGATGAAAAGATTTGTAAACAATACGATGTTATTAAAGAAAAAAGCATGTATGGCAAAAAATATATGGGCATAGAAAGAAGTACTTTTCTAATAGACTCAAAAGGTAAATTAATTCAAGAATGGAGAAAAGTTAAGGTTACTGGCCACGCCAAAGAAGTATTAGAAGCAGCTAAAAACTTAAACTCATAAAGTAGTTTTTGGGTCTGGCCAAGAATTAATAATCGCTTTTATAAAGGTTGCTAATGGAATGGCAAAAAATAAACCCCAAAAACCCCACAACCCTCCGAAGAATAGAATAGCCACTATTATGATTACAGGATGAAGATTATTTCTATTTGAAAAAAGTATCGGCACTAAGACATTCCCATCTAGCATCTGGATAATGAGATACATTCCAATGAGCCAATAGAAATTTGCCGATAAACCCCATTCGTATAGTCCTATTAGAACTACCGGTATTGTGACCAAAATAGCTCCAAATATTGGGATGATAACTGAGAGACCGACCAAGATGGCAATTAAAACGGCATAAGGAAGATCTAAAACCGCAAATAAACCGTATGATACTGTGGTGACAATTATCATTTCTAAGAACTTACCAGTTACATAATTAAATAATTGATCATTCATTTCAGAAAAGACTGATTTCATAAAGCCATTCTCTTTGGGTAATAAAACAGCTGCTAAAGGTATTAATTGATTTTTATCTTTTAAGAAGAAGAAAACCATTAAAGGAATCATAATTGCGTAAAGAATTGCATTAAACATTAGAGATATTGTTCCTGCTAACTGCCCTAAAGCTGATCCTAACAAATTATTTATTTGGTTACTTAAGTTGGCAAAAATTATCTCTAGATCCTCTTCGGAGAAGTAATCATTCATTTCCGATAATGTTGTTTGGAAAGTATCAACTATACTCGGTAAATTTTGTAAGAGATTATTAATTTGAGTTCCGATAGATGGTAAAGCAAGAAACAAACTAAGATAAAATCCAAAGAAAACCAACAAAGTAATTGATAGTGATAATTTGTAAGAAAAATTTATTCCAACAAGAGTCTTTAAAAGCCCATTTAAAAGGAATGCAATGATAATACTTATGATGACAGGAAGAAGAATACTGCCAAAAAATAATATGAAAATAAAAGAAAGCAATAAGAGAACAGCAAAATATACTGATTCCTCATTAGAGAAGAATCTATTTAGGAATTTTTCAAATAAATTTTGCATGTAATTAAATTGGAACTATGAATGCTTTAATATATCTAAAGAATTCATTTAATATAGTATCTGGTTTTTTTAAAAGAAAATAGCATGAGAAGTATTATATATAAATTAAGTAATGGTTTAATTCTATTACTATGTTTCAGCTTCTTTAATGCTGAAGAGGAATTGCCAGTTATTGGTGATTCTTCGTCGTCAGTTATATCCATAGCTTCCGAATATAATTTAGGAAGACTTTATATGGCTCAATTAAGGAGAACGATCCCAGAGTATTTAGATCCAGTAACTCAAGACTATGCTGAACACCTTGTGTATAGGTTATCTGAATTTAGTGAGCTGAAAGATAGGAGACTAGAGATTGCCCTAATAAATGATAAATCTGTTAATGCTTTTGCTGCTCCTGGAGGGATAATTGGAATAAATGCCGGGCTTATATTTCATGCCACTACTGAAGGTCAGCTTGCATCAGTGCTTTCTCATGAACTTGCTCATTTAAGTCAGAGACATTTTGCTAGAAGGCTTCAAAGACAGAAAGATAGAAGTTTGGCTAATTCATTAATGATTCTTGGAAGTATTGCTCTAGCTGGAGCTACTAGCAACCCCAATGCCCTCCTTGCTGGACAGCAAGCTATAACGCAACAAAATCTATCTTTCAGTAGAGGGGATGAGCAAGAAGCCGATAGAATTGGCTTCAGAAATCTTATTTCTGCTGGCTTTGATCCCTATAGCACGTCTTATATGTTTGAAAAACTTCAATCACTAAGCAGGTTGTCAGGTTCAAATGAACTCGAATTTCTAAGGTCTCACCCGTTAACAAAAAATAGGATTGCAGATGCTCAATCAAGAGCTAGAGCCTTCGAGGGTAATAATTATAGGGATTCTTTAGACTATGGACTCATAAGAAATAGAACTATTGTTCATTTTTCTGAAATACCAAGACAAGCTGTGACTTTCTTTATAAAGGAAACAAAGGAAGCACAAACTAAGAAAAATAAAATTAAATCACTTTACGGCCTTGCTCTAGCTTATTCAGAACAAAATAATCATACGCAAGCACTGGAGAAAATCAGAGAAGCTTTAGAGATGGATAAAGAAAATTTAATTCTTCAAATAGGGCTTCTTGAGCTGCATATTGAAGCGGAAAATTACTTTGAAGCAGATGCGCTTGCTTCTTCCTTACTTAGGACCAATCCAAAAAACTATCCTATAACAATGCTATATAACCGAGTCTTAATGAACAAAAATAATTACGAGTTAAGTGAAGAAATCTTAAAAGAACTTTCAATAACTAGGCCAAAAGACCCCCAGGTTTGGTATTGGCTAGCAGAAGTGCAAGGTCTAGATAAAAATTTAATAGGGTTACATCTTTCAAGAGCTGAATATTTCTTTTTGACTGGGTCTTATGAGACATCTATAAAACACCTGAGAATGGCAATGGAGTTAACCGGGAATAACTTTCAATTAACTGAATCAATTCATAATAAAATTGAGAGATCACATAAATCAATAGAAGCTCTAAAGAATGTAAGTTAGCCAGGAGGCCAGGAGAATTCTCTCTCGGCTATTAAATGTATATGTAGATGAAAGACCGTCTGTTGTGCTCCAGCACCATTATTGACTACCAGCCTAAAAGCATCCTCGATTCCAAGTTGCTTAGCTACCTTTCCGGCCACAATCAATAGATGACCAAGAAGCTCTTGATCAGCTTCTTCGGCTTGAGCAATCATACTTATTTGTTTCTTAGGGATAATTAATAAATGAGTTGGAGCAACTGGATTGATGTCTCTAAATACAAGAGAAGTTTCATCTTCATAAACAATATCTGCTGGCAACTCTCTGTCGATTATTTTCTGAAATAAAGTATCAGACATTCTATAACTCCTTAGCCTCATCGTAAGATAATATCTCACCATGATTTTGCATGGCATTCTCTTTAAGAATAACCTCATACCCTTGCACATTTGAGATCTCTTTTATTCCATCAATGTGCATAGATTTATCTTGAAATTCTTTCAAGGCATGTGTTTTAGTCTTTGCGTCTTTTGAGTCTTCTGCGGCAATAAAATAATTCAAATGCGTTTCGTATATACCCTCTCCAATTGATTTGTCATAAAAACCTACATGCACCATAAAAAGTTTCATATTTTTCCTTAATTTAAATAAATACCTAAAAAACTCAATATATAGAAATATAACCAATAGACAATGGCCGTAAGAATGATTGATATAAAAAGGGAAAGATAGAAACTCATGTTCCATCCAACTATAAAATACAAAGAAATAAAGAAGGTTAGTGACGGGGGTATCATTAACAATATATTCCTTGATAAGTCCCTTATAGATTCAATATCTTGAGTATCAAAATGAAGCCAAACAAAAGCTAATAGTGAAGTTAAAGGTATTGAAGCAACTATTCCTGCAATTAAGGTAGATTTTTTGGCTATCTCAGAAATAACAACCACTATTATGGCTGTGAAAAGAATCTTAAACAGTGTATACATATAAATATTTATTAATTAAACAACAATAGTTAAGATAAAAGAAGAGCCATGAACCCCAAAGAACAATCTCTGAATATAACTCAAACTCAATTACAAGAAGCAGTTGAAGATTTAGACCCAAAAAAGAATATTAGAAATATCGCTGCTGCTGCAGGAGAGATTCTTGCCGAATCTGATCTTTCCACCAAATGGGATGATGTTATTACTATGCTAGATAGTGAAGATATATCAGAGAGATTAAGACTTGCTGCACATATTATATTTAGAGGAAAACTCATTCTTGAAGAGATGGATAGGAACCCCATAACAAAAAATATTGTTTATAACACTATGTTGATGATGGATGCATTAGAAGTATCGAATATAAAAGGATATATACAAGATAAGTCTGTACCCGGATTTCAGAATCTTCAATCAGATACAACATCAATGGAATCAGCTTTAAAGAAAGAGAGATTATTTCATGTTATTCAAGATCTACAGTCTGAAAATCCTGGAAAAGGAATTACATGGTTAAGAAGAGAGGCTTCAAAGCTACTTACTTCTGAAGGCTTCAAGGGCTACAGTTACAGACAAATTATGCGAGACACTAAAGGCTTAAAAATTTAAGTAATTATCCTTTAGTCAAAAACATGCCTAGCCAAGTTGCTATAAGACAAGAAAAGACAGTAAGCATAACGTAAACACAGGCATATAAGAAATGACCAGAATTAATTAACTCTAATGACTCTCTAGTAAAAGCAGAGAAAGTCGTGAAAGCACCCAGAAAACCTATGAATAATAAAGGTGTAAATATTCTTTCTAAATCAGTATTCATCAAGTTGTACAACAAACCAATAAAAAAACAACCTAGTATATTGACCGTAAGGATACCTAAAGGAATCTCTTGAGGTTCATTTCTTGGGAATAAATTTGATAAATAAAATCTACTTAGAGCCCCTAAAGACGCACCGAGACAAATTAGAAAAATATGCATATTAGGTTGGTGGGCCGTCTGCGACTCGAACGCAGGACCAATTCGTTAAAAGCGAACTGCTCTACCGACTGAGCTAACGGCCCGAAAAAAAAAGCGTATATTAAAGGTTTACTCAACTAAATTCGACTCTTCTTTTAAATTTTCTTTAGATTTTTTTGATAATTGTGAAGCTCCAGTATCTGGAAATTCATTAATGACTCTATTATAAAGACTTATAGCTAATTCTAAGTCCCCTTCTATCCTGTAGATTTCAGCTAATTTAAAAAGCGAGTCCTGTGATCTTTGATGATCAGGAAATTGATCAGTTACATTCTGGTAGCTTATCTTGGCATCTTCAAACATTTCTTGAGCTAGAAAAAGTTCACCTGACCAAAAATAAGCTTCTGGAGCAAAAGAACCATCTGGATAAGAAATTATTATTTCGGAAAATATTTCTAAAGCCTCAGCATATCTTGATTCTTCAAAAAAAGTTAAGGCCTGCTTATATAGATCGGTTTCTTCTTGGATTGGAATTAGAGCATCATCCTCAGATATTGGTATAAATTCATTTTTCAGCTTAGAAATTTCTAAGATCCTTGCGTCAAGATCAAGATATCTTTGCTGCTGCAGTTCTAAGGATCTATCCACCAGAATAGAGTTTTCTTCTAGTAAATTTCTTAGATTTTTAATCTCCTGCTCTAAAATCTCTATCTTTTGATAAAGAAGTTCTAAACTGTCATCCTTTTCAGAATAGATTAAATTCGAGAATAAAAAGACAAGACTAATTAAATATACTTTATTCAAGCTTTCTAGAAAGTCTTAACTAATGCTCTACGATTCTGGGACCAAGATCTTTCATTGGAACCGGGCGAAGCTGGTTTTTCTTCTCCATAGCTCACTGTGTCAATTTTATCAGAAGCGACACCGTTAATTATCAACAGCTCAGCAACTGTTTTAGCTCTCTTTTCACCTAAAGCTAAATTATATTCTCTTGTGCCGCGTTCATCGCAATGCCCTTCTATCCTAACGCTTAGATTATTGTCGTTAATCAGTTTAGCTAAAGTTCTGATTTTGGTTCTTCCTTCAGAGTTTATATCTGACTTATCGTAAGCAAAATAAAGGATATTATTTGAAGTTATTCCTGTGTCCGAATAAGCACCTGTAGCTGTAGCAGATATTGCGGTGGCATCATTTGTTCTGTCCATAGAAACTGAACTGCAAGATGCTAAGAAAAAAACTATTAAAGTTAGTATAAATTTATGAGTAATATTCATTTAAGCCTCCTTAGCTTATTATACTTTTATTTCAATTCTAATCTATTAATGGTGACCAAGCCGGTTCCCGAGCTTCCCCTTTAATAGAAGACATAACAAATTTAGTTTTACCATCTATGGTGATGCCAGCAAGAGTATCCCTATCTCCGTCCTTTGTGGCATAAATAACTACGTTCCCATTAGGAGAAACAGTTGGAGATTCATCAAGAAAAGTATCTGTAAGAATTCTTATTTTTCCAGTTTTAAGATTCTGAGTTGCGATATGAAATACTCCATTCTTTCTGTGAACAAATACTATTCCTTTTCCATCAGGAAGATATCGACCCCTGGCATTATAAGTTCCTTCGAATGTTAGTCTTTTGATTTTATTAGATCTTACATTTACTTCATAAATTTGAGGGGAACCAGAACGATTAGAAGTGAATAGTATCGTCTTAGAACTAGGAGACCAGTCAGGTTCAGTATCTATACCAAAATGTTTAGTAATTTGTTTCCATGTATTTCTTTTTAAATCATAGATAAAAATATCAGGGTTTCCAGATTTTGAAAGGACAGCTGAAATTTTATCTCCATTAGGAGACCAATTAGGAGAGCTATTTATGCCTTCTTCTAACTTAACACCTTGTCGTTGAGCAGAATTAAGTTGTTGAAGAAATATTCTTGAGGTGCCTTCTTCAAAAGAAACATAAGCTATATTCTGTCTATCTGGGGACCAGCTTGGAGACATAAGTGGTTGAGGTGAAGAGAATATAGACAAGCTATCATAACCATCTATATCAGTGATTCTAAGATTGTAATTTGGGTCACCTTTAGATGGCTTATCTATATAAGCTATTTTAGTAGAGAAAATACCTGGAATTCCTTGAACTCTAGAATAAATTTTATCGCTAATCTTGTGCCCTATCTTTCTCAAAGTCTGAACAGGTCCTATGACACTCCCTCTATGTATAGACTTTTCCCTAACTATATCGAAGATTGTATAGCTTGCTATTATTTCTCCTGGAAAATCTGCAACGTTAACGCGACCTATAACTAAATAATCTACCCCGAGCATTCTCCAGTCTTTAAAGAATACCTCTTCCTTCTTTGAAGGAAAACTCAACATATTCTCAGGGGGCAGGACTTTAAACTCTCCAAAAGATTCCAGATCTGATTTTATAATTTGATGTAAATATATATCCTGAGGAGAATCTAAATTCCATTCTAAAGGGACAATGCCTATACTAATTGGATCCTCTGCTCCACCTTTTATCTCTATTCTTAATTGAGAATGGATGTTTGTAATAAATAGAACTAAGCATATGAGGATAATATTTTTTGGCATTGTCTTATTAAATCTACTCGGGACTAAATATTAAGATGAAATTTCTAAAATGCTCATCAAATAAGTTCATTTGCATATTCAAACCTTCAAACGAATTAACTTTTGAAATAGCCCTCAAGGCAGACTCATCAAAAATATCATTTCCGCTACCTTTGACTACAGTAGCAGACAGAATTTCACCCGTAGGAACGAGTATAATTTCTATTTCTGTCTTTAAATTGAAGTTAATTTTGGAAGGTCTAATCCAGTTCTGTAAGACTTGATTTCTTATCGAAGAGGAGTATTTAATGAGATCACTTTTTAATATTTCTTTATTATTAGTCTTAATCTCAATGGTTCTATTTCTAGACCTGTCAAAGTCTTCAATTGCCTTATTAATATCTGAAATAATGATCTTATTGGATTCTTTTAAACTTATGTCTGGTATTAGTTCTTTGTTTTGAACTAACCTCTTCTTCTTGGTAGCTATTTTTTGTTCTTCAAAAATTAAATATGCTTCTATGGGTTTTTTAGCTTCGATATTAAAGTTATCAAAATTTATCTTAAAGAGGTCTGAAAGAGATAATACTATGCCGAAGTGGATAAATAAGGATAAAGCAAAAGGAGCAAAGTAATTCATCTCTCCACTGGAATGGGTTGTGAAATAAGACCTATATCTTGCGCACCAGCTGTTTGTAATTCTGCCATGACTGACATAACCCGTTCATATTTAACTTGGCCGTCTCCCCTAATAACTACTTGCAGTCCTGGATTAGCCTCGAATATTTTTGTAACTGCTTTATTCAAATCTTCTAAATTTAATGCGTTATTTTCAGTTGACTCTGCTTCAAGGAATAATGTGCCATCTTCCTTAATAGATATTATAAGAGGTTCATTGTTTTTAACAGGTAATGCCTCTGAGGTAGCTTCAGGTAAATTTACCTGAATACCTTGCACCATCAACGGTGCAGATATCATAAAAATAACCAGCAATACAAGCATAACATCTATATACGGAACAACATTTATATCAGAAATTAAATTTCTTCTTTTCATTGGGCTAGGGAGAATGAATATCTCTTTGTAAAACTGCAGAAAACTCTTCTTTAAAGCCTTCAAAGCATGAATAAAGATTGTCTGCCTCCGAAATAAACTTGTTATAGGCTATTAAGGCTGGTATGGCAGCGAATAGACCTATTGCGGTTGCTATTAATGCTTCTGAAATGCCAGGAGCTACAGCTGAAAGAGTTGCTTGGGATGCACCCGCCAACCCTCTAAATGAATTCATAATCCCCCAAACAGTTCCAAAGAGTCCAACATACGGACTTACTGAAGCTACGGTAGCTAAAAAAGGTAAATGCTTTTCAAGTAAACCCTGCTCTTTAGAAAGAGTAGCCCTCATATTTCGTTGAACACTCTCCATAATCACTTCAGGATCAATATTCTCAGCAGACAATCTTTTATAATCTAGATAGCCTATTTGAAAAATTAGCTCTGCTCCTAAAGGCTCATACCCATCTTCTTGGCTTGATTCTAATAATGACTCAACGCCTGCATCTGACCAAAACCTTGACTCAAAATCTTCAAATTCTTGTTTAACTCTTTTTATATAAATCCATCGTTCGAAAATAATCATCCACGAAATAATAGAAGCAAGTATTAAGATAATAATGACTGACTTTACTACTATGCTCGCATTTAAAAAAAGTTCCAATATTGAGAGTTCCATAAGAGTATTAGAGTAGTTTTTTCATTCCAGTATGTAAATACTCAGGTAAAGGAGAAGGTTTAAAAGTTACAGAGTTTAAACTGCCACATTGTATCTTCGCTTGAGTAATTAAATTATTTTCTACGTATGCTTCTTGTAAAAAATCAAAGCTTACTTTACCTAACTTCAGTAGTTTAGATTTAATAACCACTGTGTCGTCTAATCTAGCTGGTTTGATGAGTTTCATTTCCACACTCCTTACAACAAAAATTATTCTTTCTTGCATAAGCTTCATTTGGTCATAATTTGATTCTCTCAAATATTCTGTTCTGGCCCGTTCAAAAAACTTTAGATAATTTGCATAGTAGACAACTCCTTGTGCATCGGTATCTTCGTAATAAACTCTAAGACTAAATTCTTTCATTACTCTAGACTTTCATGAGAAAGGATATCCTCAGAATAGAGTTCTTTAAGCAGGAATATAAAATCATCCCATAGAAGATCTGCTGTAAAAGGAGAGTCTAAGTGCAAATCAGGATTAATGGCGCCTAAAGGAACCCTCACCTTTATTGGCCTTCTATCAAATTTATACACTAAAGCCGGTATTCCTTTGGTCTTGGTGGCATCAAGCACCTGTTTCCACCAAGCTTCTAAAGGTTCAGCTCCAGAACCGTATCTTTTACACTCAAGATACCACCTACCCAACATTAAATCAGGTAAGTGTTTTTCTCGAGTTTGTTCAAGAATCCTTCTAATATTATTTTCGAGACCTAAATCATTAGTGAGTAAATTAGCCACTTCTCTTTCAAAAGAGGCTCCCTTATTCCTTGAGTTAGTCATATCAATCTAATTGATCCATCATGCCTTCAGCAAATTCAATATTAGATGTAACACTTTGAGTGTCATCCAGGTCCTCTAGCATTTCTAAAAGTTTATAAGCCTTCAAAGAGGTATCTAGATCTGCTTGAATCGTAGTTTCTGGTATGAGAGAAATTTCTGAGTCATCAATTTCTATCTCCTTTTCTATTAAAGCATTTTTTATATGTTCGAAGTCTTCTGGAGTTGAGCTTACAGTCACAGTTTTATCATCATTAATCTCTAGATCTTCGGCACCTGCTTCAATTGAAATCTCCATAATCTGATCTGCATCTTGATTGGCAGATACAGTGATAATACCTTTCTTTTCAAATAGATATGAGACAGAGCCGTTTGTGCCTAAATTTCCTCCAGATTTTGTAAAAGCGTGTCTTACCTCTGCAACAGTTCTATTATTATTATCTGTCATAGACTCAACTATTATAGCAATACCTCCTGGACCATAACCTTCGAAGCTTACTTCTTCCAGGTTTTCTCCTTCTAAACCTCCTGCTCCTCTTTGTACAGCTCTCTCAATAGTATCTTTAGTCATATTTGCCGAAAGTGCCTTATCTATTGCAGTTCTTAACCTTGGATTATCATCCGGAACTCCTCCTCCTAATTTTGCTGCCACAGTAAGCTCTCTGATTAACACAGAAAAGACTTTACCTCTCTTAGCGTCTTGTCTTCCTTTTCGGTGTTTTATATTTGCCCATTTAGAATGACCTGCCACTTTATTCCTCCTTATCTAGTCCATGGAACCTTATATGAAGCTCTTCAAGTTGTTCTTCTGCTGCATGACCAGGAGCATCTGTTAATAAGCAAGATGCTGTCTGAGTCTTAGGAAAAGCTATGACATCTCTTATAGAATCTGACCCTGTCATTAACATAATCAATCTATCAAAACCAATAGCTAATCCGGCATGTGGCGGACAACCATGTTGCAAAGCAGAAATAAGAAAGCCAAATTTTTCATCAGCTTCTTTATCATCAATATTTAAAAGATTTAGAACCGTATTTTGCATTTTTGTATCATGTATCCTGACTGACCCTCCTCCAAGCTCAGTGCCATTCAGAACTACATCATAGGCATCAGTAAGAGCAGTAAGAGGTGATTCTTTTAATTCATCTGGGCTGCAATTAGGAGAAGTGAAAGGATGATGCAGTGGTGTCAGTTCTCCAGATTTATTCTTTTCAAACATAGGAAAATCAATAACCCAGCATGGAGCCCATTCGCAGGTTAGTAAATCTAGATCGCGAGCTACCAGATCTCTTAGAGGAGCCAATGAATCATTAACAATATTTCTTTTACCAGCTCCAAAGAAGATAATATCACCTTCTTGAACCTCTAAAACAGCTAACAGAGAATCGATAATTGAGTCTTCTATGAATTTAATAATAGGTGACTGTAACCCTTCCTTACCCTTAGAAGGATCTTCTACTCTAATATAGGCCAAACCTTTAGCACCGTAATTTCCAACGAAATCTGTATAGTCATCTATTTGTTTTCGAGTTAGCACCTTTCCATTAGGGACCCTCATTGCAGCTATTCTTGAATTATCATCATTTGCAGGTTCGCTAAAAACTTTGAAGTCACATTCTTTGAATAAGTCCTTAACTTCAATTAATTGTAGAGGATTTCTAAGATCTGGCTTATCTACTCCATATTTTTCAATAGATTCTTTATAGGTAATTCTTGGAAATTCACCTAAATCAACCGATAGTGTCTCTTTAAAAACTATTTGTATCATTTCCGTAATTAAACTAATAACGTCATCTGATTCAACAAAAGATAATTCAATATCTAATTGAGTGAATTCTGGTTGCCTGTCTGCTCGCAAATCTTCATCTCTGAAGCATTTTGCAAATTGATAATATTTCTCAAACCCTGAGGCCATTAAGGTTTGCTTAAATAATTGAGGAGACTGAGGAAGAGCGAAAAAAGACCCTGGAAAAGTTCTACTCGGCACTAGATAATCTCTAGCACCTTCAGGAGTTGCTTTAGTTAATAATGGTGTTTCTATCTCTACAAAATCTTGTTTATTAAGATAATTTCTAAGAGACGTTGAAACTTTTGATCTTAATCTAAGATTGTCCTGCATTTCAGCTCTTCTTAAATCTAGAAACCTATATTTCAGACGAGTTTCTTCTCCAACAGAACTGTATTCATCCAATTGAAAAGGTATGGGTTG